>CAYNOE010000399.1:0-2788 GCA_964398745.1 uncultured Lachnobacterium sp. | reverse complement strand
GCATATCCCGCACAATAGGGCAGGCCTGCTTCGGGAAAGCACTGCATTCTCGCCAAGGGTTATGTCGTTCGTCCATTTGATAAACTGGTATCTGACATTATGGTTTGTTTCATGTGCAAGTGCGGCAGGGAGCTTTTTCAGATTGTTTTCATCGGGAATCAGCCAACCCATCACGAAGCCGGGAATGCCTCCGTCTCCGCAATAGCCCTCATTCATTTTGGTATAAGCATTCTCCGGGTCCGCCAGAAAAATAGAAAACAGATACTCCTGAACTTTGAGTTCAATTCCCTTGCTGATAAAGCGCTCCAGAGCGTTTTCGATGGATTTTTGACAGACATCCCATAGATTCTGGTCAGAAATGGCTTCAATCCAGTCCTTTGTCGTCAAATTCACTTTGGACGGGGGAAAAAGTCCCATCCGGTTATTCGCCATGATAATATCGTAAGCCCCTTCTTTAGTCGCTTTTATAGGGATATGATAGCAGTCCCATTTGCCCTTAAAAGGGAGCATCAGTTCGTAGCGGTATATATCATCCTTTTTATCCTGGTTTGCAGTCATTATTTTTTTGTAAACATCCGGTGAATATATTCTTTTCACAATCATAACAGCCTCCTTATATTTTGCTGGTATCAGCCGCAGTAAGCCTGTATCGCTTCATTCACAAATACTGCGGTTCCTTCTCCTGCGTATTCATCAATACTTTTGGTAAACTCCCCGCCGCAGGCATACATCTTCCCAAGTCCGCTCAAAATTTTATCCGTACACTTATATAAATGTTCTGTAATGAAACTTTGCAGCTTTATAACCAGTGCCTGAGCCGCTTCGGATGATGGATCAGTACCTTTGATTTCTCCAAATTCCCTGAATATCATCATACACTGTTCCATCAAAATTTGATCTTCCACGGGTGTGCGGTTTTTTGCTTTTTCCTCATACTCCTTGTATTCCGGTGAATTACCCCATGTTGCTTTTGCCCGCGAGGCATATTCATCCAGCCTGCTTTTGTCAAATGCTGAAAAATCTATATATTTTACACCTAACAGTTTTATTCCGGTTGCAAAGTTGATTAGATTCTCTAAATGCTCTTTTTTTAGCTTTAGCAAGGTTATCTGCTGATCTAATGCCTTATTCCTGTCAAAATCCGGACTTTCCAAAATTTCCCTGATATCCTTTAGCGAAAACTCCAGTTCCCGAAACAGTAAAATTTGCTGCAGCCGTTCCAAATCCGTATCTGTATATAATCTGTATCCGGCATCGCTGTATTTTGACGGGTGCAGAAGACCGATTTTGTCATAATACTGGAGCGTGCGGATACTCACGCCCGCAAGTTTGCTTACCTCATGTACTGTCATCATTTAGATTTCCTCCCTGATTGCATTATAAACTATGACGATACGTAATAGTCAATATATTTTTTGGTTTTATGAAAGATAATACGGTTCAAAATTATAATCCACTAAATCCTGTCCGTCGTTTGTTTCCGTCCTTCTTTAGTGCAAAAAGAAAGAGCCGATTTCAGAGGCTCTTTATAATTGTTCAATTATTTAGTTTGTCAATAATGTCATCACCTTTGCAGGCTGTAAACACTTTCATCTGCAAATATTCCCCGGAAATACGCATCCATTGCACCGTCCAGCCGCTCCAAATATTCCGTATAATCAGCCGGAAAAGCTTTTATATGGTACAAATCACCATCATCAAAATGATATATCATCGTCTTAAGGATGTACTGGTAGACAAATGTAATTTTCATTGCTGTTTCCATGCGCTGTCCGTGAGTACCGGCTTCTTTAGCCAAAACTATGACACTGTCGTAAAATTCCCAGAAATGACAGCCGGAAAAAATACCCGTTTCATGCAAATCGTAGACCAGACTGTTTTCATGGTACATATAATTACGGTCAATCACATCAGCCGCATCTTTTAAAAGCATATGATTACCTCAATTCATCTGTACTAAATCACATTTAAGTTCATAGTCAACTGCAAACACATTAAAGACAAAATCATAAGTGTATATTACAAAGTGTTTATAATCATTTTTATTATAGTCATATCTAACAGGTATATTTTTTAGATAATCACTATTCTGAACAACAAGTAAGGAACTTCTGCTCATGACCTGAATCTCATTTTTATCAGCTTCATATGTGTCCAGTTCACAAGAAGTATATTTTATTACTTGTTTAAATATAAGTTCATATGGAATCCATATGTCATCCTTAATTTTACTCGCAAGATGTCCGTTGATTTCTCCCTTAAATTTAAGTGTTGAATCCGTTTGAATCACACTATCTATAAAAATGCAATCCCTGCCATACAACACTCCCAGTTTTTCATGTTCTATTGAATAAATATTTTCCATAATTATAACCCCCGTAAATTTAGTGTTCATATACTTGATTATAAAGTACTTGCCTGCTATCTGCAATGCATATATTCTTCTTTTACTTTATCAATAGTTTTACCGCCAATACCAAAGTTTTTGTCAGGCACTTCCTTTATGGTTGTCACAAAGAATTCCTGTGGTATTTTCATTATTTCAGAAGATATTTCCGTTAATTGTTTAATCAGTTCCTCTTTTTGTGTGTCTGATAAAACACCGCTTTCTATTGTAATATAAGGCATTTTCTGTTTCCTCCCGTTTTTCATCTTAATTTTTTCCATGATTAAATAACTTCCATTCTTTCTTGTATGATATATTTTTATAGGAAGAATCTGCTAAAAGTTTCTCGTAGAACGATAACTTTTTTTGTGTCAGGTCAAATGCGTTCTGCAAATTCGTCAT
>CAYNOE010000398.1:0-2788 GCA_964398745.1 uncultured Lachnobacterium sp. | reverse complement strand
GTTAATTTTCCCGAGTTGAAAACATACTTGCGCAAGTATATAATAAAATCATCAAAGGAACGGAGAATATGGAAAATGACAAGAGAAGATTTAGCAGAAAAGAGAGTTGAAAAGCTGGAAAGCATGGGGCAGGCAATTGAAATGATAAGTCTGCTTGATTATGATGAGTGTATCACAGCATTAAAAGAAATTAAACGGATGCCGTCCGTGATACACAAAGCGCTTATAGATAGGGCGAAGGCTTTAAATGGAATTACTCTGGAATTGATAACTTCAGGAATCCAGGCGATTATAAATTAGGATATATGGTAAAGGGGTGGAAAATGAATTTTAGCAGGAATTTAAGTCGTGCAAGAAATGCAGCAGGATTGACGCAGCGGGAACTGGCGGATGCTATAGGGGTATCCCGGAAGGATATCGCACGATGGGAAAACGGAGACAGCTCTCCGGATGTAGTTGCGCTTGCCAGTATATGCAGGACTTTACACATATCGTCTGATGTGCTTCTTGAAACGGGAAAGTAAATAAAAACAACCCCCAAAAAGCTGATATAAGCCTCCGGGGGTTGTCCGCCGTTTCTTCCCAATGTCTTATTTTACAAACCTGTCTTTTAATTCTTTCAGCGTATCCCACCCATACATAGCGATATATGCCACAACAAAAGCTGCAAATACTGCCAACGTCACATAATACCATAGCAAAACTATGTGTGCATATGAAACGTAAACCAGTAACGCTGCCACAGTCACGATTAAGGATACAAGGATGACAAACGCCTTTGTTGGTATTTTCTTAATCCCCGGCATATCCTTTAACAGTTCCGTAATGAGTGATACTGTAAAAGCTAACGCTCCCAAAATTCCAATAATGACAACTGAATATTCTGATATAATCTGCATGATTTTACCTCCGTTTTTTGTGTCCGAATCGGTCTATTTTACATTTTCTTTGTCTACCCAACCATAAACGCCTTTCCCGTCCTGTGAAATTAAATGGTACGGATGCGCGCCTTTGGTATTGACTGCTGTTACTCTGCAGGTGCTTACAACGTCTTTCCTTATGCCTGCCTGTTTTGCTGTTGATGACTTGTAAACTGCTCCGCCGGTAAATGTCAGCCGGTCCCCTGCGGATACTGTTTCAGGGTCACTGTCTGCGGTTGTTGCTAATTCTTTGATTGATTCCACGCCCACCCAGCCGTAAACGCCTTTCCCGTCCTGTGAAATTAGATGGTACGGCTGCCTGCTTCCAGGACTGGCTGCCGTTACCCTGCACCTGCTTACTATGTCCTTTTTCACGCCTGCCGATTTTGCCGCAGATGACGCGCAGACCCAGCCTCCTATAAAAGTTACGCTAACGCCAATTTCAAGCGATTTAACGGTGTTCTGCGTTGTCTGTGTGGTATCCCGTTTCTTTTCTTCCTGTATGTCTGCCAGCTTGCTTTCTTTTACCGCCTTATACACCTTTTCCCTGCGGCTTTCATACTTTCCAATTACGCCGTCTTTCAGTGCATAGGCATGTATTTTATCCAGTCCGACATTTTTAACTCCCCCTGCGTCATTTCCAGCTGCTGTGGCTATCCTCTTTCCCGCACTGCTGCCCCCCTGATTCTCCAAATCGGCATAATATGCAAGTGCCTTTTGGGATACCAGCCCGGTTTTTACGCCGTTCTTGACATAGGCGGTTATGTCCTTTTCTGCCAAATCGTCCTGCACTTCTTTCCCCTGTGGCGTTTTCAGCAATTCAGAAATCGCTTCTGCTTCCGCTTCCGTTGCTGCCCTTTCCTGTTTGTCCCATGCGCCCGCACTGCTTCCGGCAATCTCATTGTACAGGCTTTCGCCCAAAATCTCTTTTGCCTGTCCTGTATCCTTTTTCGCAATGGATTGTAAAAGAGGTAACGCGCGGCCCCAATATGCGTTCCACTGGCATATTCCTATACTCATTCCGTGTTTGTTGTCGTTTCTGTTCACGCTGCCGTAGCTGCCCTCCCGCGAATAGATGATACCGCCTGCAACACTGACAACCTTTTTTATTTGTGCTGCTGTTACTGCCATTGTATCCCTCCTTATACTCTTTTCGTGTGGTCCAGGCTGATGTATCCCGCTCCACTTTTCAGCCTGCCCCATTTCGTGCCGCCGTTCATTTTCTCGCTGACAATGGTATAAACTTCCCCGGCATGTATCTGTATGGTAACCGGGTAATTTGTTCCAGGGCCTTTCATTACATTCAGCTTCCCTGCAGTTATCCTTACCAAATACTCGCCTGTCCGCTTTATCTCTGCTGTGTCCTGTGTGCCGTTTCCTGCCGTTTTTTTCGCACTGCCCAGTATTTCCTTAACCATAGACTTAAACGCCGTCCATTCGCTTGATTTTCCCGACATTTGGGCCGGACAATTCTTGTGTGTCACATCGTAATGCCTTACAACGTATGTATCCACTTCCCCTGCCGTAATTCCCAGCATTTTACAAATACAGGCACACAAATAAGCGGCGTTTTCCTTTGTCTTTTTGGATATTTTGTAATTTCCTGCCGTGCAGCACATTTCAATGCCTATGCTGTTTGTGTTTCTGCAGGCGTTGTGATAATACTTTTTCGCCCCGCAGTGCCATGCAGTATTCCTCAGCCCTACGCTCTGATAAATTTCCGAATCATCGACAAAGAAATGTGCGGAAGCATTGCGCCCCGCTTCTTTAAAATATTTTGCATTTGCCTTTGCTGTGTCTCTGGGATTTCCCGTGTAGTGCATTACCACATATTCCACTCTCCGGCCTGCGTTGTCATTCATGTTTCC
>CAYNOE010000397.1:0-2791 GCA_964398745.1 uncultured Lachnobacterium sp. | reverse complement strand
CACAGGTAGTTGATACTGCGGTAGCCGGTGGTCGTATTTCCCCCAGTCAGATGAGAAACATTGTACGCAATAAGGAAGCGCGGCAGGTATTTACCAGTGCTACTGGTATTAAGCTGACAGGTAGTAATAATCAGATGGCAGCGCAGATTCAGGAGTGGATAGACAGCCATGACTTTAACCCGGCTTTGGTGCAGAATAGCCAGGGTGATGGTTATAGGCAAAAAAATAGAGACCACGGAAGTGCTACTGATGGCACGAATGCCCCCCAGCTAACGCCCGAAGCGCAACTCCCATTGGTCTCTGACGATAGTATATCACAAAATAATGTTGATGTCGATGGTGGGGTCAGTGTAGGGCAAGGTACTTTGATTAAAAATCCTTATATTGGTGAAACTCCGCAAAAAAATGCTGAATGGCAGAGGACACCAATAGAATTTTCGGACGAACATATCAGTGCAGTTGAAAGAAATGTTGACAATGCTATGGAACAATCTGCTATTTCGGGAAATTCCATGGTGTCAAACCTAAAAAAATTGTATAAAAGGTTCTTTAATCTGCAAGGTGGCAACAGAAAAATACCGATAGAGGGTTTAACTATTAACGGAAAACCTTATGAGGTTACATTGACTTCGTCTAGTATTGGTAAGGTTTTCAGCCAAAGTGATTTCTCCAATGAAAAGGCTTTGGTATTTCACAAAATAGATGAAATTGTGGAAAGTGCCGATTATGTGGGAAGTGGCAAATTTGTTTCGGATGGGAAAAAGCAAAAGCCAACAATAAGATTTGATTACTTTGAAAACAATATTATTATTGGTGGGCAAGAGTACCTAGTTCGATTTGATGTTGAGGTTTTCCCTGATACGAATAATTACAGGACGCACAGAATAGACAAAATAGAAATAGACTTGGTAAGCGATACAGCTGCTGTGCCAAGTCCATTGCTCGGTGCAACTGTTAATAAACCAAGTCTATCTAACAATAGTATGCCGCAGAATCGGGAAAATGTCAATGGGGAAACAAAAATAGACCCAGTAAGTGGTATAGCTGCCGACCCGGGTCCATTAACCCGGCGCAACTATTCCAACAAACCAAGTCTATCTAATGATAGTATACCACAGAATTGGGAAAATATCAACACGGCAAATCAACAACAGGGTGGACAGGGCGATATGGCATTGCCTCAAGATGGAACAAAGGTAAGGCAAGGAGCATATACGGCGCATGATAGTCCCCTGGCAAATGAAGAAACCAAAGGGTATATCGAAGACCAAATCGCCAATGGTGTATTCAGATACACCCCTGAAAGTAACCAAAAGACTTTGGACAAAGTTCGGGATAGTATATATGGTGTCGAGTATGATTCCCGATTGGTTGACACTGTATTAGCGCCATTTAGAGAGGGCGATAGGATAACAAAATATCATGTTGCAAAATTGGATTTGTTGATAGCAAGGGCTAATGAAATGGGCGATACCGATACCGCCATAGAGGCAGCGAGTGAATTTATCCTTAGTGGTACGGAACAAGCACAGGCATTGCAAGCAAGGCAGATGATTAATAAATTATCACCACAGGGTAGGTTGGTTTATGCCCAACGAGTAGTTGAACGCTTTAATAACCGTAACAAGCAATTATGGGATGGGAAATCTCGCAGGTACAAGGACAGTAATCCATATGACGATTCTAAATATCGAGGTTTGAAACTTCCAAGCGAAATAGCCCAACAAATATTGGACGCTAAAACTGACGCAGAAATCAAGGCTGCAAACGATAGGGTGGCACAATTTATTGGCGAAAATACCCCTGCGACATTGGCAGATAAATTTGAGGCTTTCCGCTATGCGGCCATGCTGGGTAATGTGCGTACAAATATGCGAAACCTGATTGGTAATGTAATCATGTGGGTAGGTCGCAATCTTTCCAACCGTAGCAGTGCATTGATACAAGATGTTTTTGTCAAGGATAAAAGTGAAAAGACAAGGACATGGAAAAAGGCTACTGCCGAACAAATGGAATTTGCCAAGAATGAATTTATATTGGCAGAGGAAGCTATTACAGCAGGCGGTAAATATGGCCTGGAAACCGAGGCAAATAAATACAGAACGATATTCGGGAAAAGTTTGTTAGGTAGAGCAGGAGACAAATTGGGCGTACAAAATGCCAAGGCTAAAAAGGTTTTGAAAAATGTAGGCTTAGAGGGCTACCGCAAGCTGTCCGGTTGGGCATTGGAAAAAGGCGACATAATATTTATGAAACCTGCCTTTGAAAAGAGCCTTGCCAATTATATGCAAGCAAGAGATATCAAGCCCACCGACTTGAAAGACGCAAACGGCAATATAGTAAACCAAAGGGAATATAACAAGGCTATTGCATGGGCAGTAAACGAATCCCAAAGAGCCACTTATAGAGAGGCTAATAGTTTGGCACAGGCACTTAACAGATTGGAGCGACAAAACCCTAACAGTAATTCAGTGGTTAATGCTGCCAAAAAGGCAGCTGTTGGTGGTTTAATGCCCTTCAAAAAAACACCTATGAATGTGGTTAAGCGTGGGACTATTGAATATTCTCCCGTTGGGATTGTTCGTGGTGGTATGAAACTACATGAGCGTTGCAAGCAGATTCGGGAGAATGGGGAAAGCAGTATTCCTATCGGTGATGTGGTGAGTTGTTTTACCGAGGCCGGAACCGGCAGTGCCATTATGGCTGTTGGTGCATATTTGTTTAAGGCTGGTATATTGCAACTGGCGGCAAATGACGAAGACGAAAATAAAAACGATTTTGCAAGTTCAAT
>CAYNOE010000396.1:0-2797 GCA_964398745.1 uncultured Lachnobacterium sp. | reverse complement strand
ATCCAGCCGCCATTGCTACAAGGATATTTTTTATCAATTACCTCTTGAGTATACTTTTTCATCTCATCATAAATTGTTTCATATTGCACATTCGTTAGTCTCATCATAACTGTAAATGCACCATTTTCGGCAAAGATATTACATATAAGCTTTTTCTTTTTATAATGTCCTATTCCCCAACCATATTTATTTCCATAAGGAAAAACAACTTTTTTCTCTGTATTAAAAGCAGATACTAACCATTCATTAAGTAAAGAAAATCTTTCTGAATTTTCGCCACAAAATTTTGTCATTTCTTCTATGTTAGGTGTTTCTTGTTTATTAAGCATTCGTTCGTACATAAATACCTCCACAAAATCATATTTCTTTTTTGCTTACAGTGCCATGATTATCCACTTCTCTCTCATATACTGCTTCTGTCTCAGAATCAAACAAAACCCATTCCACCAAATCGAAACATTCTTGGTTATCCTTTAAAAATCTGCTTACGGTCTTTACCGCAATTTTTGCTGCAAGTTCCACTGGGAATCTATACACTCCGGTTGATATGGACGGAAATGCAATACTCCTTATCCCGTGTTCAAGTGCCATCTGCATAGAATGAAAATAACAGCTTGCAAGAAGTTCCTCTTCCCCGCTTCTGCCGCCATTCCAAATCGGGCCTACAGTATGTATCACATAATCACACTGCAGGTTATATGCCTTTGTAATCTTTGCCTTTCCTGTTTCGCAGCCATGAAGGGTTCGACACTCTGCTAAAAGCTCCGGCCCTGCCGCCCTGTGAATGGCACCGTCAACACCGCCTCCTCCCAAGAGAGAATTATTGGCAGCATTAACGATTGCCTGAACATCTGTAATTTTAGTGATATCACCTTTTACTGTCTTAATTAAATACATCTTATCACCTTCCTGATTCTTATATTACTATCCCATTGCAATGGTCAATCTCATGCTGAATAATCTGTGCAGTACTTCCAGAATACTTCCCATGCTGTTTGTTAAAATTCTGATCAAGATAATCCACTTCTATTTCCTGGTATCTCGTACATGTTCTTACCCCCTCCAAAGAAAGGCATCCTTCCTTAGGCTGATATACTCCAGTCTTCTTTGTAATGACCGGGTTTATCATCACAAACTGAAATGGTCCTGCTGCCACTGCAATAATATTCTTTTTCACACCAATCATATTGGCAGCCATACCAACGCAACACCCTGAATTTGCTTTAAGCGTATCAAGCAAATCATTCACGACCTGCCTGTCTGCCTCTGTTGCATCCACTGACTTCTGTGCCAGAAACAGCGGATCACGCATTATTTTCTTTACCATTGTTTCCATCCCTTCCATATTTCAGGCTGATATTCAAGTGTGGACTGCTTTCCATTGATTTAGAACCATATCAGTACCACATTTCATCTAATAGTCATCCCCGCAATCTGTTCAATTTCTATCCCATGTAAAAGGTAAATATTCATTTTTAGCAAGAACAAGGATTTTTATCATCTATTTGACAACCAGCAAACTGTATTAAATAATCCTCTAATCTTTGTGTCGTCAATCTCCGGATATTTTTCTTTACAGCATCCAACATATTCCTCTGTCTCCTTTTCAGCTTCATCAGAATGTGGTACAAACGTTGTACCGTATTTTTTAGCTAGCTTATCTCCATAAATAACACAGTATTCATAAAAATCTCTAAGGTAATCCTCTACTTTTTCCGTTTCTTCTTCTGATATCCCAGGACATTTGGTTTCAATATTTTTTCTAATCTTTTCCCAGCCTGTCCAACTAAACAAATCATAAGCATCAAATAATTCATTAATATTCTCTATCATTTTTTATTTTCTCTTTCTGCCCTTTCATATCATTCTGCTTCCTGTTCCACCACATAACTCCCCAGCATATTCTCCTGATACGCCGCCCTTTTCCTCTCCAGCAAACACTCCTTTATTTCCTGTAATTCTTCCACCGTCACCTTATCCAGTTTCCGCAATTCCGTATCCTTCAAAACCTCATCCGACAACGCCAGCTCATAAAACTCTTTTTTATAATTCCACAATACCAGCCGGCTTCCATACCGCAGTTTTAATCCCTGCGCAATCTGCAGACCGGAAGCATCAAAATCACCCGCATAAAAAAGGGTATAATTTTCCGGAAATAAATCCAGTGTCACATATCCCGCCAGTTTCACCTGTCCCATGGTACATACAAAAGTATCATCCGGGTATTTTTGTATTAAATACGAAAAGACCGCAGGATTTTCCACAACATAAACCTTTGTTTTATGCTCTCCTGCCGCTTTTAAACAAACCAGTTTTCCCAGTGTATTTAATGTTACCTGCAGAGCCTGCCGTTCCGTCCAGAAGCCCTGCAGTCCCTTATGGATTTTATTATTTTCATCTGTTCCTGACACACCGTAAACCATGCAGACATTGGATAAATCATCTTTTAAAATCCCCATGGCATACAGCAGGGATTCCCGCTGTTCAATTCCAGAAATCCCTGCAGCAGTCTGCCCAAACCGGTAGCATCCATAATGTAATAATAAATTTCCTGCTGCCGTTCCCTCATCAAAATAATGGGGATTTCCCGTAATCTCTGCCGCAAAAACGGGCAGTAACTGTTTTTGTTTCCTGTCCGCGGGCAGATGTTCGAGTGCACATACTACATTTTTTAATAAATCTCCTGCGGCCTTTACATCTGATGACAGCAGCCTGCTTATTTGCCGGCTACCCTTTGCCTGCCCTGTCAAAAGGTCTGACATCCATGCCCTCACATTTTCATCCGTACACAATGCAA
>CAYNOE010000395.1:0-2802 GCA_964398745.1 uncultured Lachnobacterium sp. | reverse complement strand
GGTTATACCGGCTGCTTCCTGTACTGTTCAAGACAGACGGCAGCCTGTTCCGCTGACAGCCCCGTTTTGTCCCTGAGCTTCCTTAGAATGGCGGCATCGTCAAGACCGTATTCCTGACCCATTTCTATAATCATTTTTACCATGCCCTGTGTCTTGCCATGTCGTATCAGTTTTTCGGATTCCGTTTCTATTACTGTCCCGCCCATAATGTTCACCAGCCTTTCCTCATTTTTGTTTCCGTCTGTAATATGTGTAATAATGGTGTTTACAAACCCCATAAGGTCCACGATTTCATCATCCGACAGTTCCCCGTCCCTGTGCAGCCGGACCATTTCATCCCTGAAATATTCTAGGTCTTCCACAGCCTCTTCAATGCTGTTTCCAGAGGTGATATCCTTTTCATACCTTGCAATGTAAAACGGGATATACGGAAACAGCCGCTTTTTTACAATGTACTCCCTTGTAAATTCATCCAGGATCACATTTTTGGATATATAATCCACGGCCTGCCCGTCCGGGAAAGTGAACGTTATCACTGTCTTTTCAGGGGTTCTTTCCGTCCTTTTGATATAGATGACTGCAAACTGCGGCATCGGGATAACCGCATGCCCGCTATCCCATGAGGCAGACTGCCTTGCGGCAATAAAGGCATATTCAGCAATTCTTACTGCCATGCTGTTGTCATCATAGCTCTGGCACTCCAAAAGGTAAACTCCATTTCCAATCCTTATCAGGAAATCGGAAACCTGTTCCTCAACTTTCCGGCTGCCATCTACTGTTTCGTTTTCCGTAAGGAATCCCTCCGACGGCAGAACTGAAACCTCTGCGTCCATGGGATAGTCCTTCCCAAAGGTCTCGTTGATTACGGAAATGAACAGCCTTTTGTGTTTTGTTTTCATGGTCTTGAAAACGTTGTCGTAATCCGGTGTTTTCTTCATATATTTTTCCTTTCCGTCTTATTTTTATTATAATGGCAAAACAACATTCTCGCAACAGAAAAAATTTACAGGATAGTGTTAATTCTGTTACTTGCCCGTTACTTATGCGTATCTTCCGTGTTACTTGTCCCCTCCCTTTTCCCGCACCTGCTTCGTAAAAAAATGCATAAAACCGTTACTCCCTCCGCATATTCTCTACAGTATTTCCGGTCAAGGTAACGGGAAAGAACAAGAAGGGCAAGAAGCTGTCCAAGAGCCTTAAGTGCAAAGTAACAGTTAAGAACCCAAGCATTACACTGGATAAGACTAATGTATCCATCAATGTCGGCGACAAGGCGACTGTAAAGGCAGCCACCAGACCGAAGAGCGCGACTGTTGATTATACTTCCAGCAACTCTGCTGTTGCAAGCGTTGCAGACGGTGTAATCACCGGTGTGGCAGAGGGAACGGCAGACATTACTGCAACTGCAACCTGCGGAACTAAGAAACTTAAGGCAGTTGTAAAGGTAACCGTTATCGATCCTGCTGCAACAAAGATTGAATCCGTAACCGTAAAGGACGCAAAAACCCTTGAGGTAAAATTCGACGGAAAGGTAAAGGACACCACAAAGGAAACCTTCAAGGTAACCCGTGCTGCCACGGAAGTAAAGATGGCAGAGCCGAAGTTGTCCGCTGACAACACAAGCGCAGTCCTTGCTTCCGAAACTGCCCTCCAGGCAGGAACCTACACAGTGGCTTACGGCACAATGAGCGGAACCGTTGTTGTGGAGGCACAGAAGGCAACAAAGATCAATATCCGCACAAAGAAGATTCCGCTGGGCAGCACCCTTGGAAGTGACCAGAAGGTTTACTACGAAGTGGTTGACCAGTACGGCACTGACATGGGGATTACATCAAACAAGCTGACTGTAACCGCAACAAACATGACAAGGAATCATACCCTGTTCGTTGGTGCTTCTGCTGATTACAAGAATTATTTCACTGTCAGGAACGACCTGACCGCTAATGATGCGATTGGTGATAAGATTGCAGTTGTTGCATACTTAAAGAGCGATGTTTCCATCCTTGCAAAGGAAGAACTGGAAATTGCAAACATCTACACCAGTGAATTCAAGTTCGGCACAGCTGACAGTGGGGACGAAAAAGACAAGAACATTTATGTCGGCAAGGAAGATTACAAGTACAGTCTTTCCTATACAGCAGCGGACACTGAAGGCAACCCGGTTTACCTTACTTCCACAGGAAAGAAAACCCTTGGGCAGGTTGTTGGTGCAAACGCCACTGCCTCAAGAAACAACATCACATTTGTTTCAAGCAATACAAGCACAATTGACCCGAAGGATTTCAAGATTGACAAGGACGGAAAGATTACCTTCAAGACAGGAAGCTACGATTCCAAGGTTACCCTTACGGCAATCAATGACGTAACCGGTGCCGTGGACAAAATTGAAATCACTGTCGGAAAAACGTCCGAGATTACATCAATGGAGATTGACGAGCAGAGAATCCCGAGACTGGAAAGCAGTGCAACTGTAAAGGCAGGAATCACTGCAAAAGACCAGTATGGAAAAGTTATGGAAACCGACAAGATTGCCAATACAGATCTTATGGCTAAATTCAATATCACTGCAAGTAACGGACTGAAAGTAGGTGACGCTAAAATAAGTGCAGACGGAAAACAGGTGGAAATTAAAGGTCTGAACACAACCAGCCTGGAAGACGGGGATTCTGTCAGCATCAAGTTCTCCAAAAAAGAGGGAGTAGATGCCGGAAAGGACAGCACCACAACCGTTGACATCGGACCGCGCAGAATGCCTGAAAAAGTAGAGTGCGAGGATGTTGGGACACTTTATGCAGGCGGAAA
>CAYNOE010000394.1:0-2815 GCA_964398745.1 uncultured Lachnobacterium sp. | reverse complement strand
AAGTGCAGGAAACAGACAAAACCACCTCACCTGTTCATACGTTCTTTCCACAACATGTCTGACAGCGAAAAACTGCACCAGCCAGACAACAAACTCTGCCAGCAGTGTACCGGTTGCCGCCCCGGCGGATGCCAGTTTCGGAATCAGGACTGCATTGGCTGCCAGGTCTGTAACCGCTCCCGCTATTTCTGATACCAGAACCGTTTTTTCTTTTCCTGCCGGAACCAGTATCTGTATTCCCATTACATTTGTCATCCCAATGAAAAGCAGCGTCGGCATAATAATCTGCATGGGAAGTACTGCGTTTTTATATGCACTTCCTGATAAAAAACAAATCCCTTCCCCTGCAAATATAATAAAGTACAGCATCATCGGCAGTGCAAGCATAACAACAAAATTCATCGCCTTTTTTGCCAGACGCTCAAATTCCTGCTTTTTCCCCTGCTCCACATAATATGACAGCCGCGGCAGCAGAACCGTTCCAAGCGACGTCACGACAGAAACCAGAATTGTTTTCACTTTCACTGCCGCATGATAATAACCGACCTCTTCATCTGTTTTCATAAATCCCAGCATAACTGTATCCAGATTTGTATAAATCACGGTCGCACAGGACATTGCAAAAAATACCAGAACCGCCTTAAAATGCCGCCGGAACCGGTATCCGCCAACCGGCTTCATCCCTATGTAATGATGCACATGCAAAAAATTTGCCACTGATGATGCTGACGCAGCAAAGCAGGTAATACCGCCGTAAATTACGACATCTTCTGCTTCATGCACAAGCAGAAACAAAAATACCAGTCCGATGACTTTAAATATAAGGGACCGGACGGTAATAAAAGTATACTGTTCCAGTGCCTTATACAGCCATTCCATGCCAACTGCATTAAATATAACCGTTACACTTATAATAAGTATTAACGTCTTTTCCATCCGTAATCTTGGTACACAAAAAATTGCAAGTGCAAGCAGCACATATGCAAAAATACTCATCACCAGGTTAATGACAAACAGTTCATGCACCACTCTGGTAAGCTCCATTCTGTCATCCCGTACTTTTGCACAGGCACGGATTCCATAAGTCGGAATGCCAAGCTGGGCAAACAGCGCAAAATATGATACCACGGATGTTGCAAAAGACACCCTGCCCATTCCTGCCGGGAGGAGTATCCGGGATACATATGGAAACGTGATTAACGGAAACAGGATAGCGGAGAGGGTAAGGATGGTGTTCATTATGAAGTTAAATTTTATTGATTTTTGTTTGTTCATTAACTCATGCAGTTCTTAATGCTAAATATACTCTATGGGCAAAGCAACAAGGTTCTCCCTCAGATAAATCTTCTTATCCACCAGGCACAAAATAACCCCCATCCCTCTGGATTTACCGGTTATCTTATCCAGCACTGTATTCGTTCCCGCCATGGCGGCTTTGGGGCTGCCCGACATTTTAATTTCAACAGGGTATAAAACCCCGTTCTCTTCGATAATCAGGTCTATTTCATTTTCCCCTTTTACGGTCTTATCTTTTCCCCTGTAATAATAAATATTAAAACGGTAATCTTTCCCTTCGTTCACATACGACTTTATTACTTCAGATACCACAAAGGTTTCGAATATACTGCCCGCAACAGCCGAACATTTTAAAGCATCCGCCGTCAGCCACCTGGTAAGGTAACATGCCAGTCCTGTATCCCTGAAATAAAGCTTTGGTGTTCTGATGGCTCTTTTCAGGGTACTTGCACTGTACGGCTGCAGTATATACACAATTCCTGTACGCTCCAGTATTGAAATCCATTTTTTTATTGTTGGCTCACTCACTCCAACTTCACTGGCAATATTTGAGTAGCTGAGCATCTCTCCGGTTCTGGCTGCTACTGCTGTAAGGAACTTCGTAAATGTAATACTGTCACTTGCAATCAACTCGTTTATATCCCTTTCAAGATATGTTGCAACATATGAAGAATAATACTCCTGCCATTCGCGTTCAGAATCATACAATTCCGGATAAGAGCCTTTATGAATCGTCTCCCATAAGTTAGTATAATCTTTCAATTCCTTTTCACGGCTGTCTATATATTCGTCATTAGGAATAAAATGCTTATTAAATGCAACTTTATGTATTTCACGAAGTGACAACCCCAAAAGTTCTGTAACCGATATTCTTCCGACAAGCGAATCGCCCATATTCTTCATCAGCTCAGGTTTTTGTGAACCAGATAAAATATACTGTCCCTTTTTCTCCGATTCATCTGCCCTTAACTTAATTTCTTCCAGTATGCCATTTTCTTTTTGTACTTCATCAATAAATAAAGGGCATGGATTATTTAAAAAGAAAAGCTTCGGATCTTCCCGCGCTTGTAATCTGGTCAGCCTGTCATCAAAATTCGCACGGTTATATTCGGGACATTCATGCTTAATCACCGTTGATTTTCCCACCTGACGTGCGCCTATCACAAGAAGGCATTTGCTTGTTTCGGCACGTCTTTTTAAAACTGGTGTAATTGCTCTTTCAATATAAGTCATTTTTCAGCTCTCTTTCCGACTAATATAAACCCTTGTTTTATTATAGCCGCTTTTCATTTTTCTGTCAAGCAACCCCTGAATCATGTTTTTGCGGAATGGTAACTATTCAGCCTTCTGCCGAATAGTTACTGAATCCGGCTATTTAGAGTTGTCTGCGTTCCACTTCGGTCCGCGCTGAACAAACGTCCTCAGGACGTTTAGCGCCCTACGGCAAAGAGCCGGATTCACTCTTGGCAGAATTTATGCGTTTTCACGGACTTTGCAGCGGGGTGCAAAGTCCTGGGCT
>CAYNOE010000393.1:0-2816 GCA_964398745.1 uncultured Lachnobacterium sp. | reverse complement strand
GTTGATTTCACGGATATGTCTTTTTCTATTACGGCTAAAGAACGGGGAACTCAGACTGGAACAAATATTCTTTCCTTGTAAATGCGGATAACGGTTTTGGCATTTTGCTTGACTTTCCCATTTGTAATAATTAAAATGAAACTACACATGTTGCACTATATAAGTTTTTTATAAAATGATAAGGATATATATGGGTAAAAAAGAGAGAAAACTTACTTCTGCTGAACAGAAGCGAAAAGCGGATTTTGAGCGAATCTGTGAAGTAATGGAGCAAAAAGGATATTTAAAGAGAGATTTAACGGTTGGGGTTTTGCAGGCAAATATGGAAGATGCTTACGCCTTACTGTACTTGTGTTGAGCCTTTAAAGAAATGGCAGTATGTTGTCGGCGGCGCTATGCCCACACTGATTCTGGGTTTTGGATTGGCAGTAATCGCTGCGGTAATCGGAAATTTTGGGCTTCTTGTACTGTCTGAGGTTATGATTTTAAGCGGCGGTGGAGACTTTTTCATCATTTTAAAGATGCTTCTGGCCAGGCATCCAAATAAGGATGTATTATATTATGATCACCCTTATGAGTGCGGAGTCGTGGCGTTTGAAAGAAAGTAAATCCTCGGAAATTAACACCAGGATGGGGTTCTGAATAGTTAAGGGATGAGCCAAAGCCCTATATAGCTACATATCCGAAAAACCGTCAGGACAGAATATGGACATTATCCAGATTTATAGAATTCGTAAAAGAAATTGAGGGAAAATAAAATGGATATTAAAGCTCCCGTGGAACGAATAGAAAAACAATAAAAGGGGAGGAAAGGAATGGGCAGAATTGTTATTTTAATCGGCAGTATGCGCAAAGGCGGAAATACAGATTTGCTTGCACAGGCATTTGCAAAAGGGGCAGGCAAAAATAATACAGTGGAGACAGTTTCCGTTGCTGATTATAAAGTAAATCCCTGCATTGGCTGTAATTCGTGTTTTACAAGGGAAGGAAACCAGTGTTTTCAGAAAGACGATATGTCAGAAATTTATAAAAAGCTTAAGGCCGCAGATATGGTGGTAATTGCCTCACCCGTTTATTTTTATGGGATTAGTGCACAATTAAAAGCGATTGTTGACAGGTTGCATACACCTGCAAGAAATGAATTTCGGATAAAAAAGATGGCATTGCTGCTGGTGGGAGCGGCAACATTACCAGAATTGTTTGACGCAATCAAACTGCAGTATTCGCTTGTACTTAATTTCTTTCATTTAGAAGATGCCGGAATGGTACTTGTAAGAGGAGTTAAGGATATCGGAGATATTAAAGGGACAAAAGCACTGGAAGAGGCATATAATCTGGGAGTTTCAATTAATGATGAAATTTCCGGTTCTGTTAAGCAGGAAAAAGAGACAGATTCAGGCTTGGAACTGCTGAATCATATAGATAAACTGCACTCTACGGAGCTGGGTATTGCACGCATAAAAAAGAATCTGTCTTTGGATACAGATGATGTTGTCGCATGGTGTAAAGATAAAATCAGTTCGGCTCATGCCATTATTGAAAGAAGAGGAAAAAACTGGTATGTAAATGCAGATAATTTTGTTATCACGGTAAATGCACACAGTTATACTATTATAACGGCACACAGCAAAAAGATATCAGATATATAAAGATGTTATAAATAATTGTATTCCCGCTGCGGCAATGGTACAATAAATATCATGGGATTTTCACAGTAAGCTGTTAGGGTGGGAGTTTGATATGGTATATGCAATTACAGAGATTATAATATTAGTACTTCTGACAATACCGGGGCTGTTTTGCGGCAAAGCACCGGTATTTCTTATCATGTCAGCAGCAGTGCTTATGATACTTACAGCATACCAGTCAGTAAATGAAGAAAAAGATAAAAGAATATTATTATCGGATCTGGTTATACGGTTAGTGTTTGCTGTATTGTCAGGGAACTTTTCAGGATTTCTGGTTTTCTTTTTTCTAAAGGATGTAAAGGTACATATACGTGTATTTTCAGGAACACTGATGTTTGTTTTTATACAGTTTGTGATTTATAAAAATACCTCTGTTGCCATGTATATGCTCTATACAATTTTTATGCTCATCTCATTTTTGGCTATTGGTTTCCTTTACAGCATGCTTAAACTGGCTGAAAAAAGAAAAGTAAAGGAAAATAACAGGATAACTGCTGCAAATATAAGCGAACTGCATGAAAAGCGGTTAAACGAACAGCTGGTAATGCAGAAATCCCTGGACGAGAGAAATGCAAGACTGCTTGAAAGGGAAAATATCAGCAGAAATATTCACAACAGCGTCGGTCATTCCATAACTGCTGCCATTATGACATTAGATGCAGCAGATTTGCTTTATGATGTGAAACCGGATGAAGCAAGAAGGAAGATGAATGATGCGAATAACCGGATACGGGGCAGCCTGGAGTCTGTAAGAACTGCAGTCAGGGTACTGGATGATGATAACGCAGAGCTTACGGTAGGAGAGCTGAAATCGGAACTGGATATGATTATTAAGGAATTTGTAATGGATACCGATATACAGGTTTATCAGAGTTACAGTGAAATCAGGGACGAATTAAAGCTTGAATCCGATCATGCAGTATTTCTTACGGGAGTATTAAAGGAACTGCTGACAAATGGTTTAAAACACGGTGGTGCAAGCGAGTTTACGGTAATTCTTTCCGGGGACCATGCACATGTAAAACTCAGTGTATCAGATAACGGACAAAGTGATTTTAATGATACGAACAGTAAACAGAAAATTGAAAACGGTTTATACCAAAACGAAAACCATGATATTGTCGATGG
>CAYNOE010000392.1:0-2835 GCA_964398745.1 uncultured Lachnobacterium sp. | reverse complement strand
GGCGCATAATGCAGGGTCGTCGCGTAAAGCTCCACCGCCGTGCCCGCCTCCACCAGAAACGCCTCCATCTTCGCGGTCTCGTACTTGAAGTCATCGGTGATATCCTGCTGCATGCCGACGATCAGCACCGCGTCCGTGGCAGCTACATTGATCTCAGAGCTTCTGTGGTACTCAATGGCATTTAACTTATAATTATGACCGTTGCAGTAGCCCACCTCGATCGGGAGCTCGCCGTAGGTTCTCCTCTGTAACGCCTTAGCCGCCGCAGTCTCCTCAAGCGCCTTGATAGAAGGCTCGTAAGCCACACCGTCAGGCAGCGGCGTCTCTCTCTTGATCGCCTCCACGAGATCCGTAAAGTCGATCCCCTGTAATACCCTGCCATACTTACGAAATGACGGGTCTGTCACTTTTTTAATCTCCATCTGTTTTACACCCCTTTCCTTTCATTTATCCTTCTTTTTCTATGAAAACAGTTTTGTTTTCCCTAAATCGCAGACTCTCTGCAGCTTTCTCGCCGCCGCCTCACAATTCCCGTACAAACGATCCCATATGCAAAGAGAGATACCACCGACACCGCTTCCGCTGCCCGCCAGTACCATGCCACATGAAATTTCATCTCAAACCGTCCTTCATAGTTTCCGGGCACCCTGACCGTCGTACAGCCGTTATCTCCCATATAGACGGCCAGCTCGTTCCTCGTTCCCATGTCAAAAGCACGGTATCCCGTATAATAAAGAACCGGCAGTGAAATCTCCTTCTCTTCCGCGGACGGATTTACCGCCGCCACCCGATATGTCAGATATTTCCGCTCCACCTCTCCAAGCGCCACGCCCTCCTGCGGCACAACTTCTTCCGTAAACAGGCTGCGCTCCACGCCCACTGGCAGATACTCTCCATTGCCTACCGAGAAATCCCTGTCATTATTTCCTTTATAAAAATTCAAATCCGCCGCATCCAGAAATACCGCCCGCTCATCCGCGGTCCGAAAGCAGCCGTCACACTGCCAGACGGTCACACACAACAGCGCTCCCAGCAGCAGCCAGGCGGCATTTTTACCCTCTCCCCACGCATGTTCGGCAAACAGGAGCGCTCCCAGACAAGCTGCAAATACAACCGCCACGCTCATAAAGCGAAGCTGGTACTGCGTCAGCAAAAAATATCTGCAGATCAAATCCGATGCCTTTGACAACTCGGCAACCGGAAATGACTTCATACATACCCACACGGAAAACAACGTCCACACCAATATACATCTGCCACGTCTCACCAACGGCTTTTTCGTTTTCTGGCGCGGCATCAAAACTACATAGAGTGCAAGCACAAGCAGCAGCGCGTATCCAAGAGAATTTCTGTCAGTCAGCAGATGATAAAAGTCCTTACCCTCCTGCGCGAAATCCTCCATCAGAGAAAAATAATCCGTTCCGCTCTCCACAGCCGCGCCGAGACCCGCATTGATTTTCAGCTTTTCCCGCAGCATATAGTCAAAAAACGGCACCAGGAACCAACAATTCAACAGGAGAAAGCCACCTGCCGCCTTTGCAATCTCCATGAGCGTCTTTTTCCTGAATACCCGTCTGCAAAAAACCAGACAGGCAAGCACTGCATAAACCGCCGCCATGAGACCGCTTAACATATGCGTCATCAACAGTCCCGTAAAACCAAGCGTCAGATATTTCCAAACTCCCTTGTATTCCTCACTGTCCGCAGCTTCCGTAAACAAGAGATAAAACCCGGCAAGAATAAGCGGATAAAACATCATGGCGCCGCTTCTTCCTATCTTGAGTTTATACAGACAGTCCAAACGATACGGGCTGCCCAGATACAGAACGCAGCCTGCCATACCGGAAAAATCGTCTCCCGCAATCCTGCGGAAAGACCAAAAGGCAATGACCGCCGTCGCCACATTAGCCATGAGCAGATAACACTTACAGGCTTCTTCTACAGTAAATCCGATCATCCGCAAAAGGGCGGGAAAATACAGAAAAATATCCCCATAAAAAACGGAAACCGCATAGCCGTGCCCGTACAGCCAGCCCGGATGAATCCGTACCGGAAACTGTCCGGACAGAAGCCCCTGATAAATCCCCTCAATGCGCTGCAGATGGAACACCACATCCTTCCCCGTTTGAAGCCCTTCCTGAAACACCGGGGCGCTCGTCAAAATCACCGTAAACACAAGCGTCAGAAAACCTACCTGTCGTCTGCTGTCCCACCTTCTGTAATATCTGCAATATCCCAAAGCAGTCAAATCCGCAGCTATAAATAATGCAGCTGCAAGAAAAATCCGGTATACGCACGTCAGCTTAGACGGCACAACCCGAGCATCGAGTAGCTGGAGGTAATCCCCCTCCACCGCATCCCCTGTAAGTCTGATTTTCAGACGCACGGGAGATGCCTCATGAATTTTAACCCGAAAGGAAAAACCCTTCCTCTCCGGCAATACATAAAACTCTTCGTTGTCAAAAAGCTCTTTATCATTCCGACTCTGGTCATAAATCAACCCGGCTTTTATGACTCCCCGCCCGGCAAAAGAAGCTTGTATTTCGTAGATCCCGTTCTTTAGCCGAAATGCGGGAGTCACCACCGCCTTCACATCTGCAAATGACAGGTCCGCGTAACTTCCCTTCGCCGTCTCACCGTCGGTGTACAAAAGCTGCATGTCGTCCGCCGCGTACGCGAGCGGCTCCCGTGCCCCAAACCCAAAAATCACAACCGCACCGTAGCAGAGAACAAACAATATTTCTGCCAGAGCGACCACCCGGAACAGCTTTTCCCCTGTCCGGGTTTTTACAAAATTCCACATGTCAGTTATCCCCGCTTTCTCTATTGCCCCCA
>CAYNOE010000391.1:0-2845 GCA_964398745.1 uncultured Lachnobacterium sp. | reverse complement strand
CAATTTATGATTTCAAGTAAACTATAAACTCAATTGTATGTCCATTTTCATATTTCGCACAAATTGATCCCTTATGTCCTTCCGCAATACTGCGTGCAATGGAAAGCCCGATACCAAATCCGCCTCCTGCCGTTCTTGATTTATCTGCCCGGTAAAAGCGGTCAAATAATTTTTCAAGGTCTTCCGGGTCAATTGGATTACATTCATTGGCAGTATGTATCATAATGCCTTTCCGTTCTTTTTCAAGTGAAAATAAAATTTCAGTATCAGCAACAGCATATTTAACCGCGTTGTCCAGTAAAATGGAAACAAGCTGCCGGATAGCGTATTCGTCACCATGACAGGAAATATCCGGCTGAATGGAAAGCTGCAGGTCATGCCCGTTTGACAGCGAATAATCCTGAAAGGATTCTGCGGTTTCAAGGACTGCGTCACTGATATTAAAATGATGGAATTTAAGGGGTGAATCCTCCTCATCCATCCGTGACAGTGTTACCAGGGAATTTACAAGGTTTTTCAGCTTTTCTGTCTGTGCCTGAGCCTTGTCAATCCATTTCTGTTTTCCGGTTTCCATTTCCAGAACTTTCAGGCTGGTGGCAATAACAGTAATCGGTGTTTTTAGTTCATGGCTGGCATCCGTAATAAATTGTTTCTGTTGTTTCATACTTTTTACTACCGGTTCAATCGCACGGCGGGAACAGAGCACAACTATAATGTATACAAGTGCAATGCAGAGTACCATGGCTGTAAAGGATAAGATAGCAATCATTGTAACGGAGTGCATCTGCTGGTAACAGTCAAGAAAAACTGCCATCCAGCGGTTTTTACCAGTTTGTGTTACATAATATTTATATCCTGATGTATATCCGAAGCCTTTTCCGTGGCTGATGGCTATTTTAAGGTATTTATCTGTATCTTCTTCCGTAATTGCAGCGATTTTGCCAAGCTGTGCATAGGACAGAGTTCCATCGTCTGAATAGCGCAGTACGAAATAGCGGGTGGAGAACGGTGTTTCCGGTGTGAATGGCCCCTCTGGCTTTTTACCCGGTTTCCGGCCGGACGGCACAGAGGGTATCATGCCCTGGTTCTGGGAAATCATGGTAAGCATCTGTTTCAGCTGAGAGTTTACAGATATATAATTTGCAGTGTTTACAATGAGGCAGAGCAGGAGCAGTACCAGTGTTACTGCGAGTGTGGCAATTCTAATAAATTTTTTTTGCAGTCTTTTAATCATGGTTGTTCTCCAGTACATAGCCAAGGCCACGGTTTGCGCAGATTGTTACGTGGGAACCAATGGATTTCAGTTTTTTACGCAGATTGGAAATGTGAACCCAGACAACATTTATTTCTGCATCACTGTCCCATCCCCAGACACGCTCCATAATCCTGTCGGCAGGGAAAACGATTTTCGGGGAACGCATAAAAAGCTCCATTACCTGAAATTCGCGTCCGCTCAGTCGAATCTCTTTTCCGCTGCATTCCAGCATTCCGGTGCTGGGATTTAAGCTGACATCCTCGAAAGAAAGTACCGTGGGAGTATAATCTTCACTCCGACGCAGCATGGCGCGGACACGGCAGATTAATTCATCCGGTTCAAAAGGTTTTGGAAGATAATCATCTGCACCGGCATTAAAACCTATAATGCGGTCATCCTTCTGGGCTTTGGCGGTCAGCATCATAATGGGGGTTTTGCATCCATTTTTCCGGAGCTTCTGTAAGACTTCGATACCATTCATTTTTGGCATCATGACATCCAGAATAACTGCATCATACTGCCTCATGGAAGCATATTCATATGCCGCAGCACCGTCATTTACAGTATCTACAGTAAATTTATTTTTTTCAAAAAATACAGTAAGAGCTTCTGCAAGGTCAAGTTCGTCTTCTGCAATTAAAATACGCATACGGTTTCCTTTCCAAAAATGTAATATGGCAGGTGTTTTCCTTAGTTTATGATAACTATTCAAAACCCCGTCTCATATATTCGCAAAACCGCACGACCAGTCGTGCTTTCCCGTTACTTCGTAACTAATTTTGCTCATATATGGGGCGGTGGCTCTATTCGAGCCACCCTGGAATAAGATAAACAGTCTCTTACATGCAGGCATGACAATTCTGCTTATCTTATTCCAGGGGGTTCTGAATAGTTACAGTTTATGATAAATAAATAGAAAAATCAATATCTGTAAAGTTTCTACAGAGTTTCCCTTGTGATTTCCTTACTGCAGACAATGTTCAGGTTGCCGTTCCGGCACCGGATTTCGTCCAGAAAATCTTTTGGAATCTGCCGGTCTTTTAATGTAATCTGGTACTGCAGTTCGTATAGAGTCCCCATATTGGAGGTTTTCACCATTTCCAGAACATGTTCTTTTGTGTATTTTTCGAACAGATCGTCAAAGAGTCCGTCATAATCCAGATTTTCGGGTATTGTGATTTTAAGCCTTCTTTCCAGACTGCCCTGCTGTCCAAAGTTTGTGGCAGTGAGCAGCAGTATAACTGCTGCAATCAGCACAAAGAAAACTGCTGCAAGCCCTACATAGCCCATTCCGGTTGCGAGCCCGATTGCCATAGCAAGGAAAATTGTACTGATTTCCTTTGCACTTCCCGGTACGGAACGGAAGCGGACAAGGCTGAATGCTCCTGCAACTGCGATACCTGCACCGACGCTTCCATTTACAAGCATAATGATAATCTGCACAACTGCTGGAAGAACTGCAAGGGTGATGGCAAGGCTTTGTGTATGTTTTGTCTTAAACATGCTGACGAACGCGGTGGCTGTACCAAGGACAAGTGAAACTATGGTACAGATGAAAAATACTGGTAATGTGATTTCAGTTTGAATGAT
>CAYNOE010000390.1:0-2847 GCA_964398745.1 uncultured Lachnobacterium sp. | reverse complement strand
GCTTAATTACGGGAATTACGAGGGTGGCAAGGGAAAGCATTTTTTCAGGGATGAACAACCTTGAGGTAATTACAACTACTTCAAATGAATATGCACTGTCCTTTGGCTTTTCGGAAGAAGAGGTTTTTGCGGCACTGGACGCCGCAGGACTTGGCAGTGAAAAGGAACGTGTAAAGAAATGGTATGACGGATTTACCTTTGGCACACATACGGATATTTATAATCCATGGTCCATAGCTTCGTTTATTCGAAAAAATGGGAAATATGATACCTACTGGTCAAATACGAGCGGAAACGGACTGGTAAATTCCCTGATACAGTCGGGAAGTCCGGATATCAAACAGACGATGGAGGAGCTTTTAAAGGGGAACAGTTTTGAAGCGGCGATTGATGAGCAAATTGTCTTTAATCAGCTTAATGATAATGTAAATGCTGTATGGAGCCTGCTGCTTGCGACGGGATACCTGAAAGTGCTGGAGTTAAAACAGACAGGAAGGCTGTTAAAAAAAGTATATACGCTGACTTTAACCAATCTGGAAGTGGAGATTATGTTTGAACATATGGTAAAAGACTGGTTTGGCGGCAGCACGGAAGCATCCTACAACAACTTTATCAAGGCTCTTCTTATCAATGATGTGGATGCAATGAATGAGTATATGAACAAGGTCGCATTACGCAGTTTTTCCAGCTTTGACATTGCAGGCGGCGCAGCAGATGATGATGCACCGGAGCGGTTTTACCATGGATTTGTACTGGGGCTGATGGTGGAGCTTTCCGGAAGGTACACCATTACCTCCAACCGGGAAAGCGGATTCGGACGTTATGATGTTATGCTGGTTCCAGCAGACAGGGGAAAGGACTGTGCGTATATTATTGAGTTTAAGGTTCATAAGCCAAACCGGGAAAAGGACCTTGCGGAAACTGTTTCAAATGCCCTGCTTCAGATTGAGGAAAAACAGTATGGAACGCAGCTTGCGGCAGATGGATTTGAACCGGAGCGGGTGAAAAAATACGGCTTTGCGTTTCAGGGAAAAAATGTACTGATTGGGAAAGGATAAAGGATAACATGGAACATTATTTTAAACTATTTTTTGACGGAGTTAAAAAGCAATATCCCAAACTGGAGTTTCCTTCTGAAAAAATCAATGAGTCACATATTGCAGAAGCAGAAAAAGCCATGAAACTGTCTTTTAACGAAGAACTGCGGGAATGGTTTCAGATTATTGGAAATGCAAAGTTCGGTCTGGACGGATTTTTTGCGGGACTGGAGCTTTATAATCTTGATGAAATGCTAAGAGAATGGAAAACCTGGAGGGCTTTTGACAATGATGAGGAACTGAACGATTCACAGTACTATTCTTCTGAGCCTGAGGGTGCGGTAAAATGCAGATATGCGAATCCATTATGGATTCCGCTGGCACATGATCACAGCTCCAATTATATCGGGGTTGATCTGGATCCGGACGTAAATGGAGCGGCAGGACAGGTGATTGATTTTGGAAGGGATGAAAATGATAAAAAGGTTCTTGCGAGTTCTATAAAGGAACTGCTTCAGCTTTTTATTCAGTATCAGGATGAGCTGTATGTGGAGCAGGATGAGGACGGAGACTATTATTATACCAATGAGGATGATATTCATACAATAGACTGGCTGAAAGGCAAACTGGAGGAAAATACATGAGAAAAGAACTGGAATACCATGAACCGGATAAAACGAAGCTGGAAACAGCAAAACCCTGATAGATTCGATTGCAAACGGAGAAGGCGACACAGAAAAAGCATTAAATGAGCTTGGAAAAATTACGGGAAAACGGCACAGCCAGACGGAATTTGCAGAATACTGGGGATGGACAGATTTGGATACTATAGCACAGCAGGCGCTTATGGAACCACCTTGCGTAAGGGATTTAACAAGGGATGAGCTTATCGAAATAATATCCATCACCAGGGAAGCCATGACGGACAGTGACAGCAAAATGACATATTATATGGAACTGTTACACAAATCCCTGCCTCTGGCAGATGTACTGGAATATATTATGCGATCTGATGACTGCGAAAAAATCGCCGATGATATGCTGCTGGCGGCACGGCAGGGGGTAATTTTACTGTAAAAGAAAAGACAAAAGGGGATGCAGAAGATGCCGTTTGATTACAAGAAAGAATACAAGGAATTTTATATGCCGAAGAATAAGCCAGGCATTGTTACCGTGCCGGGTATGAATTATATAGCTGTTCGCGGACAGGGCAATCCAAATGCGGAGGATGGGGAATATAAACAGTCCATCGGTCTGCTCTATGGCATTGCGTTTACGATTAAGATGAGCAAAAAAGGGAGTCACCAAATTGAGGGATATTTCGATTATGTCGTACCGCCGCTTGAGGGTTTTTGGTGGCAGGATGGCGTGGACGGTATTGATTATGCCCATAAGGATAACTTCAAGTGGATATCCGTAATCCGTCTCCCGGATTTTGTGACAGAGGCTGATTTTGAATGGGCAGTCGAAGAAGCGGCCAGGAAAAAGAAAACGGATTTTTCCAAAGTGGAATTTCTGACTTATGACGAGGGGCTGTGCGTACAATGTATGCATATCGGTTCATATGATGATGAGCCTGCCACTGTCGCTCTAATGCATGAGTTTATGGAGAGCCAGGGATATGTTCTTGATATTACGGATAAGCGTTTGCATCACGAAATTTATCTGAGCGATGCCAGAAAAGTAGCTCCCGAAAAGCGCAAGACCGTAATCAGACATCCGATACGTGAAAAGTAGAATAAATACTTGACAGCAGCAGTCTAACGCGTTAAACTAAAAGTGAGTTTAATGCATTAGACTGCTTTGTTTT
>CAYNOE010000389.1:0-2857 GCA_964398745.1 uncultured Lachnobacterium sp. | reverse complement strand
CCTGTCAATGCGGATGGGAAAGCAGAACTCGCATTAAGCGGCGTGATATCGGGAACCTACCAGATGGAGCTTGCGGTTGCAGGAATGGGTGCTGCAAAGACCATTACGGTAATAGCACAAGAAGCGGAAATGGATGGGGAAGAGAAAAAGGAAGCCGGCAGCACGGAAGAAGAAACCAGGGAAACTGGCGGAAATGCTTATACTTGAAATGGAGATACCAGCCAGAACACAAGCATCAGGGAAATGTCGGTGATGGATTTGCAGATACTGGGACTGGAGAAAGCACTGGTGGCGGGGTTGGTGGAACCGATTTCGGAAAAGAAGATGCGGTTACAGACAGTGGTACAAAAGAACTTCCCGATACAGTGACAGATTCGCATAACCATACGGAGAATGCTGTTGTGAAGAACCAGAGAGCAGCGATGCTTTCGGGTATGAAATACAGTATGCACCAAACAAAGATTTCAGGGGAGCTGAAACAATAAAAGTAAAGTCCGGCAGGACAAGAAAGACCATCAAAAAGCTGACCAGTGGGAAAAATTATTATGTAAGAATTCGTGCATATAAAATCGTGAAGGTAAACGGTAGAAGCAGGCGGATTTATTCTGGCTGGGTAACCAGTAAGAAAGTGAATGTAAAATAGCACAAAAATAAATCCCAATATTCCGAAAGATGATATGTGGGAAGAAATTATCTTTTATCTTATTGACATGTTTTGAGCATATAAAGTCGTTCGGGATTTTTGGGTTATGGGAGGCAAAAATGGGAAGTCCCAGAGGAATACCCATAAAAGCAGATATAATACTCGATATAATAATGATTGTAATAGGAATATCTGTTTATATATGGTGGTCAAGGAGAGTATCCAAATTTGAAGAAAAAAAACGGCATATGACAAAACGTATCAATGTTGTTATTATGAAAAGGGAAAAAAAAGCGATAAACTTTTCTAAAGACCGATATATTTATACGTTTACCGGACTGGATGAATATGAAGGGGTTATTTTTTATGACAAGTCGCTTTTACTGGAGAATGTTCATGCAAAGGGTGAAAAGGTCTCCCTTTTAATTAATGAAGAGAATGTGGAAGAGTTCTGGTTTGAGGAGGAAAATGAACCACCGGGTAAAGGGTTACCTGTGTTGATAATTGTGCTGAGTTTTGTCGCATTGGTGAATATGGCATGTACGATAAGGGACTGGGATAAACTTCCATGGTTTTAAGGGGATTATGCGCCCAATATGGATGTGGCATATACACTCGCTTATGATGATTCTCAGAAAGACAAGGATGATAATATATTTTCCAGAGCATACAAGCGGTTTACAATAAAATGCAGGCAGAAGGTTTGAAGCTTACAGCCAGTGTACCGGATACCGCAGTCAACTGCGCGGGAAATGAAATGGAAGAATACCAGGAAAGTGTTGTGGTTGTAAATCCGTGGAGTATTGTCAGTGAGGACAGAATTCAGCTTGCCTACGAAGAGGAAAAGACAGTTGCTGTTGCAGAAACGGATACAACAAAGATTGTTTGAACCAGAAAAGGAAGAAAGTGGTAGTACGGAAGGAGAAAATGGGGAAACCGGAACTGGCAGTATGGAAGAAGAAAACAGGGAAGCAAATGGAAGTTCTGGTGCTGGAAATGATACTGCCGGAAGTCATGACACAGGCACTGGAGGAAATGCTGGAGATGAAGTGGCAGATATTGAAGCTGGAGGAGTACATAACCATACTGAAAAAATATCGTGATAAATCAGAGAGAAGCGACTTACATAAAAAGTGGATATACTGGTGATATGGCATGTTCTGTCTGTGGAAGGTTAAAAGCAGCAAAAAAGCAGGGATGCTTCTGAATATGAAATACAGTGTGCAACGAGCAAGGACTTCAGGAAGAATGAATTGGTAAAAGTAAACTCCAGAAAGACTAAATGAATAAAACAGGTTTTCAAACCATTGTCATGTTTTGGACATATGTGCAGTCGTTTGGGATTTGGGGGTTATGGGCTGATGTTCGGGAGGAGGCAACGGGAATGAATTTTATAATCGCAGCAAGGGCGTTTGGGAGAATATTATTGGCAGTTGGACGAAATACAAGACTAGCAGGGATTGGAGCATCTGTAACAGGTATTATAGCCGGAATAGTTGGTTTTATCCTGATATCAAGGGAAATTACCAGAAATAAAGAAAAAAAGCAGCGTATGACAAAGCGTATAAATGTTGTTATTACGCATAGGGAAAGAAAATATATAGGACATTCCCAATATCGCTATATTTATACATTTACTGGACTGGATGAATATGAAGGGGTTACATTTTATGATGAATCACTTTTACTTATGAAAGTGCATGTGAAGGGTGAAACTGTACCTTTGCTGATAAATGAATATAATTTGAAAGAGTTCTGGTTTGAGGAAAAGGCAGAACTAGGCCAGGAGTTATTGCTAATACCTATTATTGCAATCTTTTTGTCATTCATGAACCTGATAAACACGATAGTAATATGGGACAGACTTCCATGGAATTAGGCTGATATATATACCGGCAGTTTTTGAACATATTTAAACATAAGGAGACAGTATATGGGGAGTTGGTCAAGGATTAACATTGTTGATTTTACAATAGGTTTTATACTGTTTATAATAATACTTATCTGGAGGACCAGAATGGTATTTAAACAAAAGAAAATGAGGAGGCGTATGACAAAACGCATTAATGCCGTGATTGCAGAAAGGCGGGAATACAAATGGTATGAAGGTCCATTTCATGGATATGGATATGTTTTTTCCGGGATGGATGAGTATAGAGGGGTTACCTTTGATGGCAGATGGTCATTCAGGGTAAAAACAAGATATGAGGAAGG
>CAYNOE010000388.1:0-2862 GCA_964398745.1 uncultured Lachnobacterium sp. | reverse complement strand
GAAAGATACCATGTAGCAGAAGAGGCAATTTGCGATGCGTTTTTTCTGGTTCTCAAGGAAAAGGAACTGGACAAGATTACGGTATCCGATATTATTAAAAAGGCCGGCATTGTGCGGAGTACTTTTTACAACCACTATGAAGACATCCCGGCTCTTGTAAATACCATCGAGGACAAAACTGTAAACGACATTTTCTCCCTCCTGGATACCTTTCATCCAAAAAATGACTGGGACATATGCAAGTCCTTTTATTTAACCATCTGCGAATACACCATGACCAATCCTTTTCTTGCCAACCTGCTTCAAAATCCGCGGGAAGATATATTTTTCGAAAAAACAGTGACCATGTTTCACCGCTATGTGCAAAAAGTGACACAGACAACTACTGCTGCTGCTGAGCACAGTAAGGAAGATCTTTCCTATATGATTGCCTGCTCCATTGGCAGCACAATCGGCGTGCTGCACAAATGGGCAAAAGACCAGTTTAAAGATTCGCCGGAGTATGTTGCCAGCCTCCTGACGCAGATTTTCATATCAGGAATGCTCCCTAATATTCTATAATGTACCAGGGAGCATTCCTTTATTGTTTGTTTCTTTTTTTCTTTTCAGTCTTTCACGCTATGCTACAGGCTGCGGTTCATCAATCATGGCTTCCTGCCTTTTGATTTTCTGGGTGGCGCTTTTGATGAACGGATTCTTTCTCACCACAAGCCCTGTAATCCGGCGGTAAGTAGGCTGTTCCTTATTGTACTGGTCCAAAAATGCCTGCAGGGCGGATTTTATGGCTTCTTCGTCCAATCCTTTTGCCGCAACGACATCCTGGTCCGGATAAATCCTTGCAGTAAGACCATTGTCCTCCCCGGTCACAATTACCTCACCTACCAGTGCATCTAATGCCAGTTTGTTTTCAATTTCCTCAGGAGAGATATTTTCTCCATTGGAAAGGATGATCAGGTTCTTCACGCGGCCATTGATAAACAAAAAACCGTCCTCGTCTATATAACCCTTGTCACCTGTATGGAGCCATCCATCCCGCAGGGTTTCTGCAGTTTCTTCCGGCATTTTATAATAGCCCTTCATAACACTGCTGCCCTTTACAAGGATTTCCCCATTGTCAAAACCGATTTCGACATTTGAAAGAGGTTTTCCGACAGAACCTTCCTTATGCATTGCTTCCGTGTTGGAACTGATGACAGGGGAACACTCGGACATACCGTATCCCTCCAGCACTTCCACGCCATATTCTGCAAACTTTTGGATATAAAACGGATCCAGATGGGCGCCTCCTGTAAAGATGATTTTCAGGTTGCCGCCAAATACCTGGGCTGCCACCGCCAGTTTCGGAACGGATGCATCCACGCTTGCAAGCTTCTTGTCAATCGTCTCAATCATCAGCGGAACCATAAGCATAACCTGCGGCTTAAAAACGCTCATATTCCTTACCATATGAAGAAGGGAATCGTTGATGCAGACCGTGGTTCCCAGGGAAAAGCCCTTAAGCCAGTCCATCACCAGACAGTATGCATGGTGAATCGGGAGCACGCTTAAAAGCGTGGTTCCCGGATCTGTCGTATAATCCACAGAAATAACATTTTCCGCAAGATTCGCCTGGGTCAGCATAACGCCCTTGCTTTTTCCTGTTGTTCCCGATGTAAAAATAATAGTCGCCACATCTTCGGAATCCGGTCTTTCAGCCTCATTTCCAGAAGACATTTCCTTTAACTGCGCAAGGGATTCCACTTTCTTATCCGTTAAGTCACACGGTTCCTCCTGCAGCAGCCATATTTTCTTAAGCTTCGGGCATGACGCCAAAATTCCTTCCAGAAACGCCTTATGTTTCGGGCTCAGAAAAAGTGCTTCTGAATCGGAACGGTTCAAAAGGTCGGTCAGGTCTTCAAGCGGAAGCGCTGCATCCAGCGGGACAGCCACAGTATTTCCCGTGATAATTCCCAGATAACTCTCAATCCATTCTACCGAACTTACGCCAATCAGGGCTATATGTTTTCCCGCAAAGCCCTCTGCATGTATCCCTTCCCTGACTGCCACGACATTTTCCATCAGTTCCTTATAGTTTCTCTCAAGGATATCCTTCTTTTTAAGCCACTTCACAGCCGCAATTTCCGGATATTTTCCTGCACTCTCTTCCAGTATGTCACGAATCAGTTTTCCCATATTTTTCTATGCCTCCGCCTGCAATTTTTCCAGTAACTCCAGTGCCTCCCCAACCGTAAGGACTTTCAGCGCTTCCTCTTCTTCCAGCTCTACTTCAAAGGTGTCCTCCAGTTCTCCTAAAAATGACATGAAATCAAGGGAACTAAAACCCAAATCCTCCCTGAACCTCATATCTGCCGTCATTTCCTCCGGCTTAACCTGACAATACTGCGAAATAATCTTCTTAAATTCCATTTCCTGTGTCATATTTTCCTCCATGCCGCAGGCTCTGTCGTTTGCGGCTTGCGGTCTTTCCCTTTCTTTTTTTTATTTTTGTCCTGTATTAAACCCTGTCCATAATTTCGCCGATACTTAAATCCGGCTCCTCAATTCCCATAAACAGAATGCGCATCATGTAATAATACAAAAGTTCCATATCATGTTCCTCAAGATGGGCAGTCTGGTAATGGTAGGAAAAATTCATTCCACCGTTTTCCGTATGGGATACGGTTAAATACATTTTCTTCGTGGCCGCACCATTGGCAAACCATTTCGCATGCTGCGGAATATTTGCAAGATGGGGATTGTCCATCTTAACAGGCATCGGCTGATAGGTAAGATAACAGCTTTCATATGTGGTGTTTTCCGGCGTATGGTAACGCTTTCTCATCTCCTCCACAATCAGTGCCGGATCATAATTGCTGTGCATGT
>CAYNOE010000387.1:0-2869 GCA_964398745.1 uncultured Lachnobacterium sp. | reverse complement strand
GAAAAATGGTATTAATCTGTAAAAATCTGCACCCAGTAGTACTGGTATCCGGAAGAAGTTTTTACAAAACCGACACCAAGTTTCCCAAAATCCGGGGATAATATATTGGCACGGTGATCTGGGGAACTCGTCCAGTTGGCCATTACTTCTGCAGGGGTGCTTTGACCAGCTGCAATATTTTCCCCGACACAAATGTAATGAATATCGTTTTCATCAAGAACGGTAAAACAGCTCGTCCCATCCGGGCGTATATGGTCAAAATTTTCAATAATTTCATTCGCACGTACCGTTGCTGCTTCACACAATTTCGCATCCAGTACCAGAGGAGAAAGACCGTTTTTTGTCCGTTCTTCGTTTACCAGTGCAAGGACGTCTTCGGCATACTGCTCTGCGGATGGTTTCTTTGTTTTGGATGGTTTTTTGTATTTGCCAATTTTCTTTACAGAGGAAAATTTGCTTTTGATAATGCGGCTTCCCTGCGTGCGGTAAGAGCAAATCTTTACATAATATTCGGAGCCTGGCTTTAATTTCTTAATTTCACAGGTCTTTGTAAAAGCAACTGCACACAGCCGGTATTTGCCTTTTTTCCCCTTTTTCATATAAATCTGGCATCCGGTCGCTTTTCCTTTTTTGTCAATTTTAATTACAGCCTTGGTCTTGGTTCGCTTCGTTACGGTAAAAGATGGTTTTTTCAGTGAATACGCAGCTGCAACCTCGCTTCCAGTCAGAACAGGAACGAACATTGCCATAAGAAGCACAAGTGCAAGACTTTTTGTTAGAATATTTTTCCGGTGTTTCATCGGTTTTCCTCCAGTTTTTAAGATAAATCCATTATACATTGAAAGAGGCTGTATGGATAGTCCCTAATTACATTTTTATATGGTAAATTAAGCCAGGGAATATTTTTACGGTGTATAAAATAGGTTTTCATAGATTTAACATATTTTTTACCTGATACTGGTATCGTTTCTTATGAAAATTTATTAACATTGGAGTGGAGGTGATAGTAAACATGGCTAAAAAAGGCAAAAAGAGTAAAAAGAAAATGTTAATACGCAAAAATCTCATTCTGCAGAAGGAAAATGAAGCGCTGCGGAAAGCAGTGCGGCAGGCAGAGGAGGCAGTGGAAACAAAGAGCGCTTACCTGTCCCACATGTCCCATGACATACGGACTTCAATTAACGGAATCAGCGGGATGACGGGAATCGCGATAAAAAATACTGACGACAGGGAAAAAATGCTTGACTGCATGAAAAAAGTTGATATTGCGTCGCAGTACCTGATTTCCCTTGTGAATGATATTCTGGACCTGAGCCGTATTGAAAGCGGAAAAATGTCCGTAAACCACCAGCCGATGGATATACGGAAGGTGGTTGACAACTGTGCCCTGATTACAGAAGGACTGCTCGTGCAGCGGAAAGTAGAGCTGGTCAGGGAATTTGATGCATTCAGGCATCCTCTGCTGATGGGTGATGAACTGCATCTGAACCAGATACTTATTAATATTCTGGGAAATGCGGTAAAATTCACGCCGGACAGAGGAAAAATCTATTTCCAGGTCAGGGAAATATCTGACGGGGCAGACAGGGCACGGTACCGTTTTGAAATAGAGGATACCGGTATCGGCATGGAACCATCTTTCCTGAACAGGATATGGGAACCCTTTATTCAGGAAAACGGCAGGAGCTGCAGCGGACAAAAAGGCAGCGGCCTTGGAATGGCAATCACCAAAAGACTGGTGGATTTAATGGATGGCACGATAACCGTGGAAAGCAAACTTGGAGTTGGAAGCAAGTTCACTGTAGAGATTGGTTTCGATTTTGACCGGACTGCCAGGGAAACGGAAGCGGTGCCAAAACCCGAAGTCAGCCTGAATGGCATGAAAGTTCTGTTAGTTGAGGATAACGAACTGAATATGGAGATTGCAAAAACGATTCTCGAGGACGAAGGAATTGATGTTACAACAGCCGAAAACGGACAGCTTGCTGTGAATGTTTTTAACAATTGCGCGGAAAACGAGTTTGATGTAATTCTGATGGATATCCATATGCCGGTCATGGATGGGCTGTCAGCAGCAAAAACGATCCGCGGTCTGCACAGAATGGATGCAGCAATAGTTCCAATTATTGCCATGACCGCGGATGCATATGACGAAGATATACGAAAAACCACGGATGCGGGCATGAATGCACATCTGACAAAGCCCATCCGGCAGGAACAGCTGTTCCAGACGCTGGGAAATTTTTATGGTTCTGGGATTGAATAATTATAATTTGGCTGATTCAAACTGTTCAAAACTGTCATATTTCCTGATCAATCCACCATTGTCTGTAATCAGTTGTATCAGATCATTTTCTATTCTACGAGTCGTTTCAGCAAGCCTGGAAAGTTCTTTATAATTAAAATTACCTAACAAATCATAGACGGGACAGCCCGCTTCCCCCGCATCGTCCAGCTCTCGCTGAAGACATACTGCGGAAAGAAAGGCCAATATATAATTTCCAGACTCACAACATACATATATTTTTTGAAACGTGGAACTAATTTCCTCATATAACGACGCGAGCCATGCAGCATTTGTTTTATTTACGGTTAAACTTTTATTTTCAAATACTTCTGGCAAGGAAAATGTTACACCCAGATATTCACACACATCATCAAATAATTGCAGCGCGTATTTTTTGACATCATCAGGATTAATTGCCTCCACTACACTCCGGTAACCATCGACAATCTTGCCGGGAACATCTGGAATATTATTTTGTAAATCTTCAAATTGTCTCTTCAATCCAAAGTGATAATAACTATGATGATATACAGCCACAGCATCGGCAAGTGTCATGATGATGTTTCCTGCTGTTTTTCGAAT
>CAYNOE010000386.1:0-2888 GCA_964398745.1 uncultured Lachnobacterium sp. | reverse complement strand
TGTAATTTGGAACAGAAACATCGGTTATCACTGTTTCGGCGTAATACGGTTTATTATTCTGTCTGTCAATGCTGGCTGCAGGAACAAGGGTGTTGGATTCAAGTAACACTAAAATCATCATACAGATAAAAGTAAATTTTTTCATTTTTTTTATATTCCTCCTCGATTCAATTATTCTATTACGGTTTCTGCTGAATAAATTTGTCCTTCCTTAAAAAGCAGGTAGGTGTGATACATATGTACTCCGCAGATTACAGATGAACTGATAAACAGTACAAGTACTGCAAGAATTATTTTTTTCATCCGTCTTCCGGTCCGGATTTTTCGTATCAGTTCCTCTGGCGGTACCTGAGTATAATACCAGTTTACAATATCAGAAGGATATCCATAGACATGATAGAAATCCTCCAGTGTCTGTATGTCATTTTCCAGATAACAGTCCTGAATCTCTGTTTTTAATGAGGAAAGGTACTGTCTTTCTTTTTTACCAATCATGGGAAAAAAAGATTTTATAACAGATAGATATTTTCTGCATAATTTATTCATTTCTGATTCTCCTGCCAGTAGAAATAATCTGTTTGTGTGTCTTCAGTTTGTTTTAAATGCTCATGATATTCCTCAAAAAACTGGTCAGTTTCCCTGAATATTTTTTGTATATTCATTTGTCTGATTCCATAAAGAACCGAACCCGTTATTATAAATACCAGAAGTATCGCAACTGCACCAGTAATCCATTTGCGAATTTCAATCTGCCGGATGATATCGGACGGCTCTGCCAGTGCATAATACTCTGCTGCAGCATCGGCGGGGGATTTATAAGTTTTGTATAACTCTTCCAGCGTCAGTATGTTGTTTTCAAGACAGAAATCCTCTACTTCCGTTTTAAGGGTGGCAAGATATTTCTTTTCTTTTTTTCTTATGACAGGAAAAAAGGATTTTACACCGGATATATATTCCCTGCATACTTTATTCATCTGGTCTGTTTTCTCCTTTTTGAAGTTCTGAAAAAATGGCGGCAATGCCTTCCGTCATGTTTTGGTAAACGTCTTTTAAGTTTTCCAGATATTCCTCCCCGGCAGGCTCAAGATGATAGTAAATCCGCGTCCTTTTCCGTCCTGCAAGCCTGCTGTATTCGCGAATCATATGGTTCTGTTCCAGTTTGTACATCACCGTATAAACGGTATTGGGTGATATATCCAGAAGCTGCCCGGATGCATTGGCGATGAATTTGCTGATTTCATAGGTATAGCTGTCCCCGCGTTCTTTTAAAATTGTCAGAACAAGCAGGTCTGTAATTCCGGTAATCAGCGGATTTTTGTAAGTCATATGATATTTTCTCCTTCTGCCAGTATACATTGTATTATGAATCTTTCGTTGTGTCAATACTACGGAGTAAAAAATATATATTGACAATAAGATTGAAATGCTGTATATATGAATGTAAGCAGATACTATCTGCATACTGCACGAGGAAAGGAAGTGAGAACCATGGGGAAAGAAGATACAGCAACTACAGACGGTATTGGGCTGGGTGCGGATTCTTTTCGGGGATCACCCAGTTGGTTGAAGAAATGAAAAAATAATGGAAACAGTAATATACCGGAATTATTTGGAAAGATGAATTGATTAAGATATAAAAAATCAACAGACAGGGAGGAAGTCGAATGAGCATTAAGAAAATTTTATGCATGGTTCTGGCAGGAAGTATGATTTTGCCTGCAACTGTATCTGCAGCAGAGAACACAGAGGATTTTGCAGTAGGAAAAGAAAAGGTTTGTTGCGCGAAAACGGTTCAGGAAAAAGCGTTTGGAATGCCGGAGAATTTCGATGGGGTTACATTTGACACGGATATATCGGATGTGGTTGCTAAAATATCATTGGAGGAAGGGCTTGAAGCAGAGGCCGATACATATACGCCTGACAAGTTTGAATCCAATGACACACTCGAAACCGCGATAGCAGGAAAAGCTCAGCATCTTATTCAGGCAAATCTGCACAGTGAAGAGGATATGGATTGTTACAAGTTCGAGGTGACCAGTGATGATGTATCCAACAAGGTGGAGTATACTTTCATTTTGTCGGATATTCCGTTGGATTGCAATTATGACATGCTTATTGTTAATGGCGACCTGGAGGGATATGTGTGCAATAGTGAGGGAAATACGATGGAAGGCGTTAAAATGCGCTTTAATACAGCCGGAACTTATTATGTAGTGGTATTCAGTTCCAACGGATGCAGCGAATCTAATTATTCTCTATACTATGGTAGAAGTGAAGTGTTGAGTTATTATGGATTTGCATATACCAACCTGGAAATTAAATTTGGCTATGTTCCACAGGGAACAAGAAATCCAGTATATATGGGGCCGTATTCCCTTGATCTGGAAGATAAGACTGAGATTCCAGAGAACGCGAAGGTAAAAGAGTTTTTTATAACCGCTGAGGGAACCGGAGGAAATTATGGGGGCTTTTATAAGCAACTTTATGCTCCTGATGGGACTAAGTTTGAGCAAATGGGAGGCATTGAAAAAATCAATATACCATCAGGAAAATATTTGGTAAGGCAAAACTGGAATATTGGGGGAAGTGTTTTGTTTAGTAACTATTTTACATGGGAGCCGCGTATACAAGTGGTATACACTTATGAGGTTACACCTGCAACCATGTATTATGTGCCTAAGGCCAGAGCTTAGTGATATGGGACAGCCGGTTTCCGGCTGTCCTGGGAAAGGAGAGAAAGGGATGCAGGTAAATAACAGAATTGACACACCGTATATTCCGGGGCAGAATGTAAAGGTAATATCCGGATTTTCAAGAAACAAAGATGGGAAACTGGAAGTTCAGGAATCAGAAGAAAAGGAATGCAGTTTTGCAGAACTGATAGATCC
>CAYNOE010000385.1:0-2921 GCA_964398745.1 uncultured Lachnobacterium sp. | reverse complement strand
TCGTTAAAAATACGTCCGTCCTTTAAAAACAGCACCCGTCCGGCATAGCTTGCGCTGTATGCGTCATGCGTGACCATTAAAATCGTGGCATTCATACTGCGGTTCATTTCCGTCATTACTTCCAGAAGATTTTTTGAGGCTTTGGAATCCAGCGCTCCCGTCGGTTCATCTGCAAGAATCAGGGACTGTCCCGACACAATGGCACGGGCACAGGCCGCGCGCTGTTTCTGTCCGCCGGATACCTGATAAGGGAATTTGTCTAAAATGGCGGTAATGCCAAGCTTTGCTGCGGTATCTTTGACGCGGTTTTCGACAGATGCTACACCGGCATGGTTTAAGGAAAGTGCCAGACCGATATTTTCCCCGATGGTCAGGGTATCCAGCAGATTAAAATCCTGAAAGATAAATCCCAGCTTTTCCCTGCGGAAAGCAGAAAGCCGGTCTGCGGAAAGTTTCGCGGTGTCTTCACCGTCCAGAAGAATCTGCCCCGCACTGACCGTGTCGATGGTGGAGATACAGTTGAGCAGCGTGGTTTTGCCGCTCCCCGATGCCCCCATTATAGCAATAAATTCATTGTCAGCCACATCAAAGCTCACACGGTCCAGAGCCTGGGTGACATTATTTTTACTGCCATAGTATTTTTCCACATTGATGACCTGTAACATAATCCTTACCTCCTTCGCTTTATGGAAAAGTGTATACCATAAACAAGGCCTGTTGTATTGATTTGATATTGATTTACCTTACATTTCTGTAAGGTTTGCAGGAAATGAAAGGGTAACCGCCGTACCGGATTCCGGGATGGAAGTGATGGAAAGCTCCGTACCCAGTGCATCCGACATTTTTTTGCATAAATACAGTCCCATTCCCGTGGAGCCCGGGCGCAGACGCCCGTTGCTTCCGGTAAAGCCGCGTTCAAAAACACGGGGAAGCTCATGCGGCAAAATCCCGATACCATTATCGGACACCATGAGCTGTACCTGTTTTTCGGATCGCTCCGCAGATATGGTGATGACAGGGGAAGGGTTACGGTAACGGGCGGCGTTCTGCAGAAGCTGCCCAAGAATAAATATCACCCATTTACGGTCAGTAAAGACATTCTGGTCCAGACCTTTGGTTTCCACACGGATTCCGCTCTGGATAAGCAGGGACTGGTGTTCGTCAAGTGCCTGTGTTACTATTTCCTCCAGTGAAGTTTTGCGAATCAAAATATCCTTTTCCGGACTCCCGGAACGCGCGTAGTAGAGAGAACGCTGGACATGGGCTTCAATCTGTGACAGCTCACAGGAAAGCTTCCGCCGCGTGTCTGCATCGGTGTGCTGGCAGATGAGCTGCGCCGCCGTGATGGGCGTTTTGATTTCATGAACCTGGCTTTCCACATATTCCCGGTATTCCCGCTGCGCTGCCTTAGCATCGGAAACAACGCTGATCATGGCCTTTGCCGCTTTCCGGTAAAAGTCTTCCAGTTTGCGCTCATAAAGAAATCTGTTTTTTGGAATACATTCATAAAACAAGTACTTTTTATCCAGTCCGCCTAAGATCTGTTCCAGCTCCCGCAGATAGGCGCGGCGGCGGTAAAATTCCATATACTGCGTACCCAAAAATACAAGCAGCCAGATCATTCCGGCCAGAAAAACTATACTCTCCCGTGTTCCGGCAGCGCATAAAAAAGCGGCGGTACATACCATAAAAACAATCCATCCAAGCAGATGCCCTGTCCGGTCGGATAAAAATCCCCGAAAAGTCATATCTGGTACCCCATTCCCCTGCGTGTTTTGATAAAATCAGAATAACCAAGCCCTGCAAGCTTCCCGCGCAGCCGGGTCATATTGACGCTTAAGGTATTATCGTCAATATAAATCCGGTTATTCCAGAGCGTTTCTATTAAATCGGCGCGGGATACAATTTCTCCCGCGTGTTCCATCAGACAGGCCATAATCTGCAGCTCATTGCGGGTTAAAAGGATGGTTTGCGATGGCGTGGACAATGTCCCTTTCACAGGCTCCAGTGAAAGTCCTGCAATCTCCAGAATTTTGGACTGTTCCGGCATACTCCCGCTCCTGCGCAGAACCGCATGGATTCTTGCCAGCAGAACGGGAAGGGTATACGGCTTTGTAATATAGTCGTCGCCGCCCAGACCAAGCGCCCGCACCTCGTCCGTTCCTGAGTCACGGCAGGTAAGAAAAATGATGGGTGCAGAAATACTTTTTTTCAGTCTGGTACAAAGCCAAAAACCGTCCTCTTTCGGCAGTCCGATATCCAAGAGGATTAAATCGGGCTGCAGCTTCCCTGCAAGCTCAGGGATATCCGTAAAATCTGTAACGGGAATGCTGTCATATCCCTCATTTTTTAAAATCAGCGAGAGCTCCTCACGAATAGCGGAGTCATCTTCAATAATCATAATTTTCTGCATACAGCACCTGCTTCTTCTGCTTCCTTAAACATTCCGGCTGTTTCAGTATGAGGAGAACTCATACTTTCCTGTCTATATTTTATTCTCTTATTTCGGCTAATGCAATAAAACTTATTTGAATTTTTTATAAAGAGCGGGCAGGTTTAAAAAGTATTTTTTTGCGTGATATAGTTATATTGGATTTTGATACGCAGCTGTTATGGATATTTACATGGACAGCAGCCGTCAGACATACTGCTTTAGACAACATCAGAAAGAGAATCTGACTATGGATTTGAAGAGATTGTTTTCGGCGCAGTTCGCCTATGCCTTTGACGCTTTTTTGCACCCGCCATCAGGCTTTACCCCACCCGGTGTAAAGCCCTTTTTACCTGTCAAAATGCTGCATCTTTCTTTTTAAGATATTCGTAATAATATGGCTCTAACATCAAAATCATTGATTCCTTTGTAATATACCTAAATCGAAATGAATACAATAACTCCCTAATATGTAATCTGTTTATTCCAT
>CAYNOE010000384.1:1529-2935 GCA_964398745.1 uncultured Lachnobacterium sp. | reverse complement strand
GGACTGTTGAAACACGATCTATTCAGCGAGGACGGCCTCTCCCACGGCAGAGTTTCCGTCATTGCCTCCAGCGAGACCTTTGTCCGGCTGACCGGCGTGACCGACTACTCCACTGTGATGGTGCAGACTGCGGGCGATGTGACAGATGGGGATGTTGCCGCCATAAGCGGGGTACTGGACGAAGGAACTGCTCTTAAGGATGAGCGTGAGCTGAGCACTTCCGGCACCTATACCGCTTTTGTGCTGTGCGTCTATGGCTTTTTGGCGATTATTGCCTTGGTTACGCTGCTGAACATTATGAACAGTATCTCCATGAGCGTATCCGCCAAGAGTAAGCAATATGGGGCTATGCGGGCTGTGGGTATGGATGACTGCCAGGTGACTAAAATGATTGCGGCTGAAGCTGTCACCTACGCTTTGTCCGGCTGCGTGATTGGATGTATCGTTGGTCTGGTGGCTGGCAGGATGCTGTACAATCTTTTAATTGATGGACGGTTTCCCTATGCCGTATGGGAACTGCCCGTTTCCCGTCTGCTCGTAGTTTTGGTATTTGTTGCGGTGGCAACACTGGCTGCCATTCATGCTCCTGCAAAACGGATTCGCAACATGGCCATAACCGCAACAATCAATGAATTGTAAAAAGAAGAACAAGTCTAAGAATTAAATATCGTGCGTACAGCCTTAAAATGTTTCAGGACTGTACGCATATTTTTTTACTATAGATGTAAAGGATATGTATACTGCTTTATTTCGGTATGGTTAGTACGGCCTTAAATCCGCCGTATTCACTGTGGGCGATTTCCACGTCCCCATTATGTCCGTTTATAATCTGTTTTACAATAAGCAGCCCTAAACCGTGCCGCTGTTCAGTGGTATTTGTATCACATACCATATAATGCGGAGTATGGTTTAGCTTGTTTATCTGGTCATCAGAAGCTCCTTTACCGTTATCTTCAATGCAGATTCTGCAGGTATTATCATCATCAGCAACAGATGCATAAATCACACAGCCTCTTTCATTATGGTTTATACTGTTCTGGATAAGGTTTGCAATTGCACGTTTCAGTAAATCCTTATCGGCGTTAATGTAACAGAAAGACAGGGTGTCAGCGGTTTCCCATTCAATCGGGAATCTGTCGTCAATGTTCATGTTCATAAAATCCACAATAACCTGCCGGACAACAGAGACTGCATTTTCTTGTTTTATGGTTAGCGGCTGCATATCATATTCGAGTCTGGAAGCAAGGTTTAAGTCGTTAATCAGGTCTTTTATCCGCCTGCTTTGCCATAAAATGGCAGCGGCTTTTTTTTGTTCAGTTTCTGATAAATTATCTGAGTCTGTAAGCTGCCCTGCATAGCCCATAATCATTGACAACGGGGTTCTGACGTCATGGGAAACACCCGCT
>CAYNOE010000384.1:0-1519 GCA_964398745.1 uncultured Lachnobacterium sp. | reverse complement strand
GTTTCTTTTTTTCGCAGTTGTTTTTTCTGCTCCTGCAGAATTACAGACGTTTTATTGATTTTTTCCGCTAATTCAGCAAGCACGCCTTTTTCTTTAATACAGACAGGACTGCCGTCCGACAAATCCTGTATTCCGTTCGTTACCGGCCTGATGGAACGTAATAATTTTGAATTAGCAGCAGTATATATGAGAAAAATCAAAGCAATATTTACTGCAAAAACAATAATTGCATTTCTGGGTAAATTTGCAATAAAATCATAATCCCAGCTTGCCCTTGTATGTTTCCAGAAGCTGTGTTGGGGATAACCTAATACCAGCAGTCCGTTTTGGGATTCCCCTGTAAATGCAGGGTATCCGTTCACATAGCCGCGTGTCAGCTTTGCTATGTCTGATAATGTATATTGCAAAGGGATATTTTCAGGCAGATTATCTGTCCGCCATACAACCTGCCGCGTATCATTGTCAATAAAAACAGCCCAGGCATTTTGTTCTTTTAGTTTAGCTGCTGCATCATCAGACAGAAAAAAGCCGGTATCTTTTGACTGTAAAGAGTCTGCTGCCTGCTGTGCCATATCCCACGGGGAAAAAGCCGGCGTATTCCTTACAAAGACAATTGCGTAAAATACAACATTCAGAATAATAAGGAGTATGGTACTAAACATCATAATTCCTACAAAGCGGCGTATTAGTTTTGGAATGCTTTTCATGCTATTTCCCTCCTGCAACCAGTTTATAACCTAATCCCCTGACGGTAACCAGCGAAACGGGCTGCGAGGGATTTGACTCTATTTTTTCCCGGATACGGCGTATATGTGCCATTAAAGAATTTTCATATCCGAAGGGATTATTGCCCCACGCTGCTTCACACAAAGCGTCAATTGTTACAATACGGCCTGCGTTGCGGTATAAAACAGATAACAAATCATGTTCTTTTGCTGTCAGCGGGATATGTTTACCATTTTTTATAACCTCGGCACGCGAAAAATCAATCTGACAGTCATGTAATTGAACGAGAGGGTTTTCGTCTTTGTAACTTCTCCGTAAAATTGCCATGACACGAAATACAAGTTCTTTTGGCAAAAACGGTTTTATAATGTAATCATCAGCTCCTAAACCAAAGCCCTTAAACTTGTCATCATCTTCGCCGCGGGCAGTAAGGAAAAGAATCGGATAGTCTTCATTCTTTTTTAATTGTTTCATTAAATCAAAGCCATTTCCGTCCGGAAGCATTACGTCAAGTACTGCTAATTCCGGACGGAATTTTAAAGCTTCTTCGAGGGCTTCTTTTACGCTTTTTGCAGTTTTGACATTACAGAACCCGTATTCGGTCAGAATAGAAAAAACCATATTTAAAAGCTCCGGCTCATCATCAACAAGCAGGATACGTTTATCCAGCAGATATTCATCATCCATCGTTCAGTCTCCTTTCTTGGCTTATTATACCATGTAATCGTGAGTTTTTTGGGGATTTTTAAAAATGTAAGGCAGATGTAAGGTAAAGAGAATGTTACCGTAAGGC
>CAYNOE010000383.1:939-2942 GCA_964398745.1 uncultured Lachnobacterium sp. | reverse complement strand
GTCGGCTCTAATAAAACAGGTTATTGGAAAATTATAAATAAGGGACTATAAAAAAGTCCCTTTAATTGCCATATAACAGGAGGTGCAGATGATATCAAGACCGCCTCAGGCGAGACAAAGCCGGTTCTTTTTTTGTAAATCATACACCAGCATGCCATCTTCATTCCTTTTCAGTTCCAGAAGGGAAATGGAATCGGGGATTTTTCTCTCAGCCTGTCAAATACAATGTGCGGTGTATTGGCTGACAGCGCCGCAAACTCCGCACCGCCTTTTGCTAAATTATTGATTGCAGTCATCAGGTAATCTGTTAATTCATCATATTTTTCTTCACCGCATAACCTTAAAACATCAAAAACGTTGACGCTTTCAATTGACAATTCCGGAAAGACAGATTGTCCCAAAGCCGCTTGAACTCCATATACAATATCATGATAATATGGAATCGTTGACTCCGGTCCCATACCACCAACCAGGCCTAATTTTTTCATAATATTCCCTTCCTCTTTGAACATCCGCTCATGCAAATAATCCTATGCTTTTTTATCAACCCTTATTTTCTGTAAGTAACCGTCATTCCTTTCATTTTACCGGCTAATTTTCCAATTCCATAAAACAAACAGCCGACTGGCTTTTTATAAAAAGAGACCTTAACCCCTGGAGCATATACCAATTTCCGACGGCATTCTTTCGTCCAGTATATCCCATCCTGCGTTTCGTATTCCGTTCCGGGAACATATGCTAATGACATTCCGCGGAATAAATTATAAGGAATCAGCAGCGAAACATCCGGACTGTGTATTTTTTTTGACTTTACATCTTTGTAAAACTTATTAACTTTTTTATTTAACGCTGTTAATGTTCTTTTATCAGGTTCATATGCATTCCAGCTGAATGCAGCCCTGGAAAAAATATAACACTTATTAAAGCCAATCCCTTTCAATGTACTGCAAATACTCTTTGCACAATTTCTCCCTCCAACACCGCCGGTTGTGGTAATAACCATGGCTTTACTTCTAAAAAAGTGCGGTCTGTGGAGCATAAAACACAGGTGGTCAAACAGATTTTTTAAAAGGGCTGTTTCCCGCATGTTATATGTAGTCGAAGCAACAATAATTCCATCTGCATTTTCCATTTTTTTTATTATTTTTCCTACAACCGAATAATGCGGACAGTTTTCATGCCCTACCCGAAAACAATTACTGCATCCTGTACAAAAAGGCAGATTTTCTTTTATCAAATGTATCTCTTCAAACTCTGTTTCTTTATTGCATTTCAGGAAATCCAGCTTTGCCTGCTCTACTAATTTCCAGGTATTGCCCTTATGAGAACTGCCATTTATGATTAATATTTTCATACACTTTAATCCTCACTAAATTCTTTTATGCGGTCATATTTACATTTTTTGCAAACCAAATTCCTTTTCAACCATAGCAAACGTGTCCGCAATACTTCTGCGCTCATCTCTGACAATAACCCGAAAACCAGAATGGAGAAAAGAATCATATGCTGCACGGGAATTAATCCGTTTCAAACACTGTCTGAAATTTTCCATTGCCAGTCCGGGATTCTCTTCGTCCATGAGTAACTGAAATAGAAACTGCTTTTCTTTGTCTGGTCTTTCAAAAAAGCGGTTCACCGATATATCAGGATCGGCTAACATAATTAGCACATGATCATGATCTGATATTTCTTTCAGCGTTTCTATGGAAATATTAGTGTCTACGAATACCATTTTATCTCCAGCATCCAGTTCCTTTAGAATACGAAGCTCCAGGATTTCGCATTCCTTTGATACGCCCCTTATCCAGGCTTCATATTCATCCGGTGTCCGCCTGATGAAATCATGCCAGTCCTGTAAATCCCTTGTGTAAGTCAAACATGGAAACTCATCCTTGTCCAATCCGGATAATAATGCCTCATGGTAGTTTTCTTCACAGGCAATCCCGTCAAACTTTTGGGCGAGCCGTTTCACCATCGTGGATTTTCCGGCATATGCAGTTCCG
>CAYNOE010000383.1:0-929 GCA_964398745.1 uncultured Lachnobacterium sp. | reverse complement strand
CCCCATACAAACGAGAATCTGTCAAATTCCCTTTATCATAAACATTTCCATAGGCTGTTCATACCCTTTAATATCAACCACAAAACCGCCGCAATCCTTGTACCCTAACTTTCTATAAAAATGCTGTGCGTTTTCATCAACCTGCGTAGATGTTAATACCATTCCATATCCTTTTTCTTTCATATCTTTTTCCCAATACTCCATAAGATTTTTCCCATAGCCCAGCTTCTGATGATTTTCATCTATATAGAGCATTGTACAAAATGGCGTATTATCCCAAAAGAGATTATATCTCAATAAACCTACTGGCTTATCGTCTGCCAGCAGGACATAGCCCTGCTGATTCCTTACCTTCCCTACAAACTCTTTCTCAGGTAAATGCTTATCCAGACAATACCAAAAATCTTTGTCAGATTCTTCTACGTATCTAATTTCAAACATATCGGACCCTCCTGTGAATTCTAAGTTGTCAATCTGTATTATCCTTAATGATGCATTAAAATATCTAATACCTTTTGGACAGCGTCATCTAATTACTTCTATATTTAATCCTCTTCTGGCAAATTTGCAGAAATACGATAAACAATATTGTTGGTGTTCCCCTCTGCTACTATATATCCTGTATCTGCAAGGATCCTAAAATATCTTCGTACTGTCGCAGCGGACTTTCCAGTAATAGTTTCAGCTTTTTTAGGAGTAATTTCTCCATGTTCCTCCATAAAGTTAACAATTACACGTACTTTATTATAATCTTTTTGCGTTAAAGCTCCGCTCAAAACTTCGCTCATTTTTTTGAGCGGAGTTTTCAAACCTAAAACCTTCATGAATTTTTATCGTGGTTATCATGTAGGTTCTGTCTGCATCTGTCTCAAATTCCGTCAACGGTGAACCATTCCTTTTCAATTCACGCAAAATTTTTGATATGCCAG
>CAYNOE010000382.1:0-2942 GCA_964398745.1 uncultured Lachnobacterium sp. | reverse complement strand
AATACCAGTATTTGGTATTCAGCTTATCCATCACGTCTTCCAGTGTAATATACGGCAGGCAGATATTCATAAGGCCCTCAACGTCCCCTATTTTCAGATTGATTGTCACGATTGCAATCATCTCACTCGGGGAAATAATCTGTGCATACTGTGAATTGGTCTCAATACGTTCCAGCCTCGGATGAAGGTCAACCACATTTGCCCATGGTTCCTTCAAAAGATTGATGCAGACCACCATGATTCTTTCAATAATCAAAAGTTCAATCTCCGAGAAATCGCGCATCTTTTCCATCGCCTCACCCCTGCCCCCCAGCATCCGGTCAACAAAAAGGTAGCCCAGATTGGAAGCCATTTCAATGATAATATTTCCCTGCAGCGGTGCAAAATTAACAATCCCCAGCAGAACCGGATTCGAAAGAGCATTGGAAAACTCAGAATATGTAACCGCCTCCGAATTGATAACCTCCACCTGTACATTCTTGCGCAGGTATACTGGCAGGTTTGTGGAAAGCAGTCTGCCGTAATGCTCAAATATCATTTCCAGCGTACGGAGATGTTCCTTCGAGAACTTGGAAGGACGGGCAAAATCATATTCCTTGACCGGTTTTTCTTCAGTTTCTTTCATTTCGTCTGCATCAAGTTCCCCGTTGCTTAACGCCGCAAGCAGACTGTCTATCTCGTTTTGCGATAACACATCGCCCATCTGTCATTCACCACACTTACTAAATTATACTATACTATGTACTGCATCTCCTGAAACTATTACTGGACATTTGCAGACGCAAAGTTAATCGCTACGATATAATCCCCGCCAAACATTCCCTGCATGGACTCTAAGATTTCCTGCTTAACATTTTCATAGTTGTTTTCCTTAAACTGTTCCATCGTATAACCGTTGATAATCGTATTGATTGTACTCTTAATCGTATCATCATGATTCGTCAGAAATTCCTGGTTATATACCCCATAATTGTCACTCTCAGTATTTAAAACAAGCGAAAGCTTGACAACTGCGAAATGCTCATCCTTATCCCCTTCCTGCGGTTTAAGGTTTACAACAACTTCCTCGCCGGCATTTACCTTGTAAGTATCCTGCTTATCAATCGGAACCGCATTTGCAGAGCCTGCACCGCCGCTGTTCAAATCCAGGTCAATTGCGGAACATACCTTGTCAATCAGTTCATTGGATTTCTTCGTCTGCGGCAGAACCGTAAACATTAAAATAGCTGTCAAAACAAAATTTGCAAATACAAGTGCCAGAATCAATACTGAAATTAAATTCTTTTTCATAACAAATCCTACTCCTTTACATCTGAATTATAAGAATTATAAATCTTAATCTCTACACGCCGGTTTCTTGCCCGTCCCTCTGCAGTATTATTATCCGCCACAGGAACATACTCACCTCTTCCGGCAAACTTAATGTATTTTGATTTTAAATCCGATTTTTTACGGATTCGCTCTGTCACCGCCAGCGCCCTGTACATGGACAGCACTTCGTTGTTTTCAAAACGCGCAGAGCTAATCGGTACATTATCCGTATGTCCTTCCACCTCAATGATGTTCTTGTTATAGCGGTTTAAAATCCGTGCAATTCTGTCTACAATCGGCACCGCGCCGGATACCAGATCCGCCTTGCCGGATTCGAACAGGATTGCCCCGCTGACACTGAGCTGGACATATTCCGAATTAAAGTCCACTTCAACCTGATCCTTGTACTCCGACTTGTCAAGTTCTTTCTGGATTTCCTCCGCCATCTTTTCAGATTCGGACAGTTCCATTTCCTGATACTGTTCCTTAACCTCCTTATCTTCCGTGTCTTCCTCGGAAGCGGAATTGGCAGCATCCTTGTAATACTGGTCCAGAAACTCCAGCTGCCTGACGCCTGCGGAAATCATCTCGCCGTCCCCGATACTCGACGCACCGGCAGGCAGAACGCTGAACTTATTCTGCAATGCCGCAACCAGCGCCTCTGCCTTATCCTGGTCAACCGAAGACATCGCAAACAAAAGAACGAAAAAGCAAAGCAGCAGGTTCATCAGATCCGAGAATGTGGACATCCATGCAGGGGAGCCTGCTGGTGGATCTTCCTGTCTTTTCTTCACTATTCTTCACCTCCGCCATCTCCCATGACATTCCTCTGGGAAGGAGCCAGGAAGGATTTCAGTTTTTCCTCAATTACACGCGGGTTTTCACCAGCCTGTATGGACAAAAGCCCCTCTATCGTAATCTGCCGGTTGACTGTTTCCAGTGCATCCTGCGTTTTCAGCTTATTCATAACCGGTGTACAGAGCCAGTTTGCAATAACGGAACCATACAGCGTTGTAAGGAGTGCGACTGCCATGTTTGGTCCGACAGCCGCCAGATCGTCCAGCTTCTTTAACATATTTACCAGTCCGAGCAGGGTACCAATCATACCCCATGCAGGACCCATGGCTGCCCATGTTTCCCAGAAAGTCATTACCGACTTATGACGGTCCTGTAAACACATTAAGTCTGTTTCCAGAATTCCCCGCACCAGTTCCGGGTCAGTACCGTCTACTACAAGCATAATGCCTTTTTTTAAGAAATCATCCTCGATGCCGTTCGCCGCTTCTTCCAGTGCCAGCAGACCTTCCTTACGGCCGACATTTGACAAATCAATGATTGACTTAATGATTTCTGACGGATCTGACGTTGCCCCCTTAAAATGCAGGGAAATTGATTTCAGTCCGTTAATAAAATCCGGAAGCTTGTTAGAACCAAGTGTACTGCTCAAAGAACCGCCAATCGTAACGAAAACTGACGGTATGTCAACGAAGTTACCAAATGCTTCCGTTCCACCGGAGGTCACAATACCAAGTATCATCATGATAACTCCGAGAACCATTCCGACAAGAGATGCTATGTCCATATAGCTACACCTTCCATTCCTTTGATATTATGTATAACGTATAAACGCC
>CAYNOE010000381.1:0-2942 GCA_964398745.1 uncultured Lachnobacterium sp. | reverse complement strand
GCATTGGCGCCGGCGATAATTTCCGTCAGCTCCTGCGTAATAGAGCCCTGACGCGCTCTGTTGTACTTCAGTGACAGATCACTGATTATTTCTTCCGCATTGCTTGTTGCAGAATCCATTGCCTGCATACGCGCACCATTCTCACTGGCAACCGCTTCAACGAGCGCTCCATAGAAAAGACTGGTCACATATTTGGGAATAATCATATCAAGAGCCTCTTCTTCATTCGGCTCATAATTCATGAGTATATTGGACTGCTCCACATTTTCTTCCAGGTCAATCTCCACCGGAAGGAGCTTAATCAGCTTTGCCTCCTGACTGACTGTGTTTTTAAAATGTGTATATGCAAGATAAATCTCTCCCACCTCACCGCGTGTGAAAGCTGACAGCACCTTGTCACATAATGCTGCTGCATCCTGGTAAACCGGACTTTCAATAATATCAGAGGCATCGTCGGCGATATGGTATCCCCTGCGGGAAAGCGCTTCAACGCCCTTTCCTCCCACTGCGTAAATATCCAGTTCCTCTTTCTTAAAATCCCCGCCTGTAATCAGCTTGACAACATTGGAATTGTACCCGCCTGCCAGACCACGGTTTGAGGTAATCACTACAACCGCCTTCTTATCAGAATCCCCTGCGGTCAGGTAAGGATGATTAATATTGCTGCTGCGTGCCAGCATGGAACACACCGTATTATACATATAGTTAAAATACGGATTGGTCTGCTCGGCACGGGTTTTTGCCTTCTGCAGCTTAACGGTAGAAACAAGCTTCATGGCTTTGGTGATCTGCTGCGTACTCTGTATGCTGCTTTTTCTTCGCTTTATGTCTCGCATGGAGGCCATGTTTTACCACCTACTTTCTTAAGCCATTATTTGAAGGATGCCTTGCATTCCTCAATTGCTTTTACAAGCTTTTTCTCCGTCTCCTCATCCATAACCTTTGTAGCAGCAATGGAACCCGGAATTTCCGGATATTTTGTGTCAATAAAGTCAAACAGCTCACTTTCGAAGCGGAGAATATCTGCAACCGGAATATCCATAAGATATTTCTTGGTAGCTGCATAGATAATGATAACCTGCTTCTCAACCGGCATCGGCTTGTACTGCTGCTGCTTTAAGACTTCCTTAATACGCTCACCCTGTGCAAGCTTCTCCGTGGTATCGGCATCCAGCTCGGAACCAAACTGGGAAAATGCTGCAAGCTCGCGGTACTGTGCAAGCTCGGTACGGATTGGCGCAGCAATCTTTTTCATTGCCTTAATCTGCGCCGAACCACCTACACGGGATACGGACAGACCTGCGTTAATTGCCGGACGGAAACCTGCGTTAAACATTTCCGTTTCCAGATAAATCTGACCGTCTGTAATAGAAATTACATTCGTAGGAATGTACGCGGATACATCGCCTGCCTGTGTTTCAATAATCGGAAGCGCAGTAAGGGAACCTCCGCCAAGTTTATCAGATAATCTTGCTGCACGCTCCAGAAGTCTGGAATGCAGGTAGAATACATCACCCGGATAAGCCTCACGTCCCGGCGCTCTCTTAAGAAGCAGGGAAAGTGTACGGTATGCAACCGCGTGTTTACTTAAATCATCATAAATAACAAGCACATCCCCGCCATTCTCCATCCATTCCTCACCGATTGCACAGCCGGAATACGGGGCAATATACTGGAGCGGTGCCAGCTCACTGGCGGTAGCCGCAACGACTGTCGTATATGCCATTGCACCATACTCTTCCAACGTCTTTACGATAGTTGCAACGGTGGAAGCCTTCTGGCCGATTGCGACATAAATACACTTCACACCCTGGCCCTTCTGATTGATAATCGTATCTACGGCAATCGCAGTCTTACCGGTCTGGCGGTCACCAATGATAAGCTCACGCTGTCCGCGCCCGATCGGAACCATGGAATCAATCGCCTTGATACCGGTCTGCAGCGGCGTATCAACGGATTTTCTGGAAATGACACCGGATGCCACACGCTCAATCTGACGGTACTTGTCTGTTGTAATCGGTCCCTTGCCGTCAATCGGCTGGCCTAATGCATTTACAACACGTCCAAGCATTGCATCCCCGACCGGAACCTCAACTACACGGCCCGTTGTTTTTACGGTATCGCCTTCGTTGATATTCTTCTGGGAACCGAGGAGCACCGCACCTACATTGTCTTCCTCAAGGTTCATCACCATGCCGTATACTTCTCCAGGGAACTCCAAAAGCTCTCCCTGCATTGCCTTCTCCAGACCATGGATACGTGCAATACCATCCGCCACCTGGATTACGGTTCCTACCTCTGCAACCTCAAGCTCGGATGCGTATCTTTTAATCTGCTCTTTAATAACCGAGCTGATTTCTTCTGGTTTTAAATTCATGGAGCGCACTCACCTACTTTCAACTGTATTTTTGATAATTCCCTGGTCAGGTTGTACAGCTTTGATTTAATACTGCTGTCCACTACCCGGTCCCCGATGCGAATTACCATTCCGCCGATTAAACCGGCATCCACATCAAAATGCATTTCAAACTGGACATATTTTGTCGTTTCCAGCAGTCTCTTTTCCACGGCTGCTTTCTGCGCGTCACTTAATTCCACGGCAGAAGTGACAAATGCGGTTCCGATATTTTTATACTCCTTGACCGTATCCATAAAATAAGAAAATACGCTGTCAATTTCTTTGTAATGGTCTTTCTCCACGATCATGCGTATGAGACCGACCAGCTCATCAGACACCTGCCCTTTGAATATGTCTTCAATTAATTTTACTTTGTTCTCTTTGTCAATTTTGGGATGATTCATGAGTCTGTTTAAATCCCGGTTTTCCTGCAGCACCTGCGCCACGGCACGGACTTCCTCCTGCATGGAATCCAGCCGGTTTTCCTCCACAGCAAGCCCAAACAATGCATCCCCGTATGTTCTGGATACTAGCTTAGCCATGT
>CAYNOE010000380.1:0-2945 GCA_964398745.1 uncultured Lachnobacterium sp. | reverse complement strand
ACCTTTTTCCATAAACAGGGCAGATGCAGCAGAAGCAATTTTTTCCCGGTGTACGCTTCGGGGTTCTTTTTTTCTGCGTCCCATAAACTATTTCCATCCTTTCCGTAGTTCTATTATACATTATTTCAGTGATTATGGAATATTGAATATTTGATTAATTTTAAGGTTCACTTAAGGTTAAGTTTAAAAAGCGGAAAGTGGTTACATGTATGATACTTCCATAATAAAAATTATGGAGGATATCATGAAACAGATAAAAAACATTTTGTACATAATCAAAGTTATAGCCGTACTGGCTGCATTGCTTTTTGTATCAACTGCCATAGTTCAGCTTGGAATGATGGCGGTAACCAGAGGATTGGGAATTGCCCTGAAAGAAGAATTGCTGTATGATATAAGTGGAAGTCTTGGTACTGCAATAACAGGTGCGGTAACTGCCGCTTATGTAAAAAAGAAGAAATATACATACTGTGTAAAAATGCGTGAGCCTTTTCGCATAAAGACCTGTGCTTATTACAGTGCATTAACGTATTGTATTTGTTCCGTACTTTTTTTTGCACTGACCACCTTTTTGTTCGCCTGTGTATTTTCCATGGTGCAGGAACCGCAAATTTTGGCGGAGAAAAGTCAGGTGGATATTATTTTAAGGGATATTTTCTTTCCGGTTTTGGTTGCGCCCGTATTTGAGGAACTGTTATTCCGTATGGGGCTGTACAGTCTGTTACGGAGACGGTTCAAAGATGGGAGTTCCATTCTGTTATGTACGGTTATCTTTGCATTAATGCATGGCTATCACCTTCAGGGATTTACCATGTGCCTCACGGGAGGGCTGGTATTCCTGCTAATTTATATTCGCACAGGAAATATCGGGTACAGTATTGTAGCGCATATGGTGTGTAATCTGGACGCAAGTATTATGAATGCACTGGAAGACAAGGGAGTTACTTTTCTGGGAATTCCCATACAGTATGAGATAAACGGTTTTAATATGGTACATCCCATTTTCATTGTGATTGCCGTAATATTCTGTGGTGCATGTATTATGAAAAGCAGGAAAACAGGTATTAAGACAGAAGAAGGATAAAAATGTATAGGATTTTAGTAGTAGATGATGAAGTAAAAATTGTAGAATTATTACAGATTTATCTGGAAATGCAGGGGTATAAGGTAATTGCCGCCCATGATGGTATCCAGGCCCTTGCGTGCTGGCAGCAGAACAAAATTGATATAGTGCTGACTGATATCATGATGCCCCGGATGAATGGTTACGAATTAGCAGAAAAAATCCGGAGTGAATGCAACGTGCCCATACTTTTTTTGTCCGCTAAAACAGATATTGTAGACCGGGTAAAAGGTTTGCAGATTGGTGCAGATGATTATATACTAAAGCCCTTTGATCCTTTGGAGGTTGTCACCAGGGTATCTGCCAATTTGCGGCGCTGCTATGGGTATGACATGAAAACTGGTAATAAAGAGTTTACTTGCGGTAATCTGAAATTGGACACAGACAAATGCCTGTTACATAAAAATGGCCAGGATGTAGAATTAACTGCCCTGGAATACCGCATGCTGCAGTTTTTTATGGAGAACCAGGGACGTGTCCTGACGAGGAACCAGATATATGAAGCTGTGTGGGATAACCAGTTTCCGGATGATAACAGTATCATGGTGGCAGTCAGTAAGCTCAGGGCCAAGCTGCAGGACGGGCAGTACCAGTATATTCATACCATAAGAGGTCTTGGATACCGCATGGAGGCACGCCGTGAAGAATAAAAGAAAAAAACGGCTTCATAATTATATTATTTTTATGTTTTTCATATGCATTTTGCTTGGGCTGTTGCTGAACCATGTGATAGATTTTGTGGTTGGCATTTTTGCGGGCTGGTATGCATTAAATGATATAGATGAGGCAAGGGCTAAATTTGGAAGCCAGGGACAGATAATCGCCAGGATATTCATAGGTATCGTTTTAGTAATAATAAGTGTATACTGTTACAGGCAGATGAGGAAAAAAGTAACACAGCCAATAGAACAGCTTTCAGACCATATGAGGGAAGTCAGCAAAGGCAATCTTGCTGTGAGGGCATCTCTGGACGGTGATTTTGAGATTAGGGGAATGCAGGAAACTTTTAACCTTATGGTTAAAGAATTAGAAAAAGCAAAAAATCTCAGGGAAATGACGGAACAGAAGAACCAGCAGTTATATGCAGGAATAGCACATGATTTAAAAACCCCCATGACGATGATCATGGGATATGCAAAGATTTTAGGGCAGAACCATGTTGTTTCAGAGGAAGATAAAGACCGGTATATAAACACCATTATCGAGCAGACCGAACATACAAATACACTGCTTGATTCGTTACTTGCATATGCTAAGCTGGAAAACAAATCTTACCAGTTAAAAAAAGAAAAGAACGATATCGTGGAATGTCTGCGCGTCTGTGCAGCAGACTGTTATCCGATGCTGGAAGAGGCTGACATCCAGTTAGAATTATTACTGCCGGAGGAAGCTGTCTGGTTATTGTTTGATGAAGTGGAAATGAAACGGGTATTTACAAACCTTCTGACAAATGTGGTAAAACATAATCCGCCGCAGACTTGTTGCATTATCCGGCTGGAAAAAATAAAGAGCGGGAATCAGGAGGTAATTCAGATTGTTGTGGCGGATAACGGGCCAAAAATTCCAGTAAATCTGCAAAACAATATATTTGATTCTTTTGTTGTGGGGGACGATTCCCGGAATACGAAAAACGGCAGCGGTCTGGGACTGGCTGTCAGTAAAAAGATTGTGGAGCGGCATGGCGGCAGACTGTATTATGTGGATGACTGGAAAGACGGGTATAAGGGGTTTGTGGCTGAAATTATAACATACCAGCAGGAAAATCACAACGATTGTGTCAAGTTTTCTATGAAAACTTGACATGCAGCATCCGCTCATTTGC
>CAYNOE010000379.1:0-2947 GCA_964398745.1 uncultured Lachnobacterium sp. | reverse complement strand
AGTTTTGAACTAACCGTGTTTTGATTTTTTTCAAAATTTTTGAAATCTCTTTTATGGAATACCCTTCGTAATAATGGAGATAGACAATCATGCGGTCCATGCTCGGCAATGCCGCGATTTCCTCCAACAGAGAGTCTGTCTGATGCGTCTTAAGTTCCGGGAGTTCGGTTAAACCTGTTTCATTCCTGCGCAACATAAACCGTCTGTAATCGCGGCTGCGGTTGACTGTTACCCTTAAAAGCCATGCCTTTAAATGTTCTTTATCCGCAAAGCGCTTATTTCTGTTCCGGAGAAGACGGATAAAAACATCCTGAACCACATCTTCTGCATCTGCCGTATTCATCAGGCTCTGGTATGCTGTTCTGTAAATCATATCTGAAAATTCTTCAACAACCGCGGTATAGTCTTCTTCTGTCTGTATCTGTAACACGTTCCAACCTCCTTTCACTTTATACACGTCCGGGAAACGGATTGTGGTGCATCACGGATAAATTTTTTTGAATAAAAAGACTGCCTTTCATAAAGAAAGGCAGCCACTGGCAGGTTAATCTTATTTTTCTAATTTAAACTGCTCCACAATACCGGCAAGCACATGGATATTTTCCCGGCTGCTGTCTGCTGCCGTTTTATTTTCCCCTGTCTGCTCTGCAATATTCACGGTACTGTCTGCAATCTCACCGATGTTAACACCGGCCTGGTTTAATGCGTTTCCTATTTCATCCACTGCGTCCTTGATTTCTGCAATATTACCGGACAATTGGACAATCGCAGCACTGACATCTGTCATATTCTGCTCAACAACGGAAGCATCTTTTTTGTACTGCTCACTCACATCATCAAATTTGGCATAATCATCCAGAACTGTTTCCCCCATAAAATTCATGGATTCATACAGGCATTTCGCAATATCGGAAACGGCATTATTGACCTTTTCTACAATCTGGTTGATATTGGAAACGGTTTCACTGGTCTGCTGTGCAAGGTTGCTGATTTCCGTTGCAACGACTGCAAATCCTTTTCCGGTCTCCCCGGCGCGTGCCGCCTCGATGGATGCATTTAAAGCCAGAAGGCTTGTCTGGGAGGAAATCGCATCTATGGCACCGGTCAGCTCGTTAATCTGTTCCACCGCCTTTGATTTTTCCAGAGCCTCCTCTGCCTGTTTCTTTACATTATTGTATGTATTCCTGGTCAGTTCCGTCGCGCTGTGGGTGGAATCCTTCATCTGAGCCGTCCGCTCCATGATTTCCGAGGAAATTCCCCTGCCGTCCGCAGAAAGCTGTTCGATGGACGAGACATTTTCCTTAATCATCTGCAGATGCTCCTGCACCTTCTGGATAGCACTCTGGGATTCGCTCATGCTTGCCGCAATTTCCCTGGTAAAAACCGAATTGGACTCCGTAATCTGTGCCACACCATCCGCAGAGTTACTCAGATGCGTAATGCTGTCATCCAGAATCCCGCAGGATGCATCCAGATTCCGCACCATTTCCTTCAAATGGCCGCGCATACGGATAATTGCCTTTGCCATTTCCCCAATCTCGTCCCCGCGTTTTGCAAGCTGCCGGTCGCCCGTCCTCGGATAAAAATCCAGCTCGGCAGTGTAATGGATGACTTCGGTCAGCATACGGATTGGATTTGAAATTGTTCCACTAATAAAGAATGCAAAAATAACGGCCAGGACAATCGCAAAAAGTGCCATTTCCATAATCTTTAATGTGACAGAATCGGCCCGTTCCAGAACTTCTTTTTCCGGAACCGAAACCACAAATTTCATGCCGTTTCCCAGCGTGCTGTAAATAAGGCTGTTTTTTCCGGCGGTAACTAACTGCCCTTCGTTTGCCACATCGTTTATAATTTTATATTCCTCCGGCAGAACCTCCTCCACACTGCTTCCCGTTTCAAAATCCGGATGGGACAGGATATTCCCGGAGGCACTGACCAGATAGGCATAACCGGTGTCAAAAACCCTGGTTTCCGATACCAGTTTTTCTATTTCTGAAAAATCAACGTCCATGCCAGCCACACCAACCGGAGTGGCATCCTTAAAAAGCGGTACGACATACGAAATCATATAAACATCAATATTTTCATTCAGGTACGGATCCATCCAGATTGACTCCCCTGCCTTTAAGGGAATATAATACCAGCCTACATGGGCGGCATCCGTCTCCTCATAAACACTGAAATCGGTCGGCTTCAGAAATTCAAAGCTGTCCCCTTTTCTGGATAAAAATATGCCGGATGTAGGATCTGTAAATTCCGGATTATAACGGACATATGCACAATATGAGCCTTTGGTATCTTTTGTAAGGTTGTTTGTCGTTACCTCCAGAGACTTAGTACATTTTGTCACATAATCTGCGTCTGTTTTGAATTTTTCAAAATCTTCAATCGTGGACAGCGTAATACTGCTTAGTATATTCACCGAATGTTCAATCTGGCTGATAGTACTGTCTAATTCCTGCTTTCTGTTTTCATTCAGCAAAGTCAGTGTTTTCTGGGAATCCGTTTTTGACATTCCACGGGATATCATAATACAGTTAATTCCCATCAGAATACACGCAAGCATTACAGTCGCGGATACAGTCAGCGTGATTCTGAGTCTTAAAGATTTTTTCATAATTCCTCCGTTTTCCTTTCCGGTTTTATTGTTACAAACCTGTAATCCTCAAGCATACGCATAAATGTCACAAGCCTTTCATATAAAGGCTCTGCTTTTTCGCCAAACTGCTCCCTGACCAGAAGCGCAATATCATAAATGCTTCTTTTCCCATCGATCAGCGGCAGGATAAAACTTCCGGTCTGGTCCAGATGTATCTGGGAAACCTCCGGCTTATGAAAAAATTTCTGGAAAATACGGTTAAAAACCCCCGTATTTTCCATGTATATTGTAACAATCCCGTCTTCCCCCTGTTTCCACGAAAATTTCCCGTTGAAAACCGGGATC
>CAYNOE010000378.1:0-2950 GCA_964398745.1 uncultured Lachnobacterium sp. | reverse complement strand
CAGATATTTCCTTTTTCTGGTATAATTATATATAACAATAAAAAAAGGAGGTAAGGCCATGGCAGGACATGACCCGGACTACTGGAAGAAAAAATATGCCCCAAAAAAACATTCCGCTGCCTACTGGCGGAACAGGTACGCCCCAAAACAGCATTCCGCTTCCTACTGGAAAAAACTGTATGAGGAAGAGGACAATGAAGAAGAAAAAGACAGCCTCTTTAACTTCTTCGGAACAAAATTTGGAAAGCCTGACCAGGCACTGGTATTATTTCTTCTCATGCTCTGGGTAATCAGGCAGTTTACAAAGTAACCAAAAAAGGACAGGCCGCACAAGGCACTGTCCTTTTCCGGTGCAGACTATGCCTGCGCAGTAAGTTTTTTGAATACCTTGATGCCGATTGTCGTAGCAAGGACCGTGCCGATGATTGCAAGGGCAAAAGGAACGGACTTGCCGATCATGGAAGTTACGGCATCCTTTACATCTCCGAATGTAGTTGTCATGGCGGTTGTGATGCTTGAAACATCAATCGAACCACTAGCAAGCAATGCTGGAATCATATGCATGGGTATCACCTCCTTTCAAAGGGGCAGCCCTAGGACTGCCTGATAAATTTTATTATGGCATAAACCGCGTAGCCTATGGCCCACGCGATAAAACCCAGAGTAAAACCGGCTGAAATGCCGGATATAATGACACCGGAATAAACACGGAAAAGATCACTGTCAAATGTCATGTATGCCACCTCTTTGATAATACGTCAAACAGCAGAAGCCCGAGTATCATTGAAAGCACGAACACGGCGGCAAGGCTGCCGGATATGTCCGTTACTGCCTCCACGGGGGACGGGACAGCATCCGCAGAAGTTTCCATGCCTGCTTCAGTAACGTCCTGCACATCCTCCAGGCTGTCTTCACTCTGTGCACCTGCAGCACCCCCTTCAAATTCTGTTTCCATACCTATCTATCCCTCCCCAGCCAGTCAAATAAATCCCAGAGTAACCCAATACAAACGCCATAAACAGATATAACAACCGGCGTAAGCAATATGCTCCAGAATATACGACAGACAAAACTGCCGGTTTTTACATAATTTTCAGCCAGCGTGTAAATGTCAAAGCTCATATATCCCTCCGGTTACCGTTTAACAGGACATCCAGTATAATGCTGGTGACAAGGGACACGATGGCGGACAGTGCCATGTAACCAAGATATTCCATTACTTACCGTCCCCCTTCCCGTTTTCCTTCACCGGCTGCGCCGTAAGCTGGGCACGGGTGACAAAATCAATGTCGGTCAGCTTAAGTACGGGTTTCCCGTCAGAACCGACCGTCATTTCAAAGGTGCCCTCGTATATGCCGGGGACATAGGACACCTTGTTTACAGCGGATGCATCCCGGAGGAAGCCCTTGCCGCGCCGCGTCCCGCAGTTGCCGTCAGGCGACACCTTTGATTCAACCATTTCCCCGTTCTCCCCGAAGAACAGGTACTCAACGGACACGCCCTGCATGGCATCCCTGCCGTCCCTTGCGGGCATGTCCAGGTAGCTGGTGAAAAACACCATAATTTTCATTCTGTTCATAAATAATTCTCCTTTCATTCCGTACCGGAACGGACAGCCTTTTCCAGCGTCCGGCGGAGTTCGCCGAGCCGGCGGCACATGTCCTCACAGTCCCGGTAAAAACCGTCAAGGCAGGAGTACTGCTCAGTAAGCCGGTACACCTCAAGCCTTTTTTCTTCAAGTTTCCGCTGCATTTCGTCCAGTTCCGGCTTTATGCGCCTTTCCCGCAGGATTATGTTTTCAAATTTTTCGCTGAATCCTGATCCGGGGGCTTCCTGCACTATGCCGTAAACCTCGTCTGTCATGCGGACGGACTTTGATATGTTCTTTTTTGCCAGGGTTATACCTCCTCTCATAAGATTTACGCTAATATTTTTCCGGCAGGAACCCGAGGCTTTCCGCCGTGTCCCTTATGCCGTCAAGTATGCGCACCGTCCGGTCCGTGAGGCGGTGCCCCCGGAAGCCCTGCTCAAGGTAAAGGTACGCATGTAAGATGTCACCGGACTCCCTTGATTCATAACCCGGCACCCAGACCGTGCCTTTCCCGCAGATTCCTGTGCAGAGCACAAGGTGCCAGCGGGTTCCGTCTTCGGTTTTACAAAAATCCCAGTGTATCCTGTCCATGTTTTCCTCCTGAAAGGGCGTGCATAAGTGCAAAACGCGCTTTCCGTCCGTGCACAGTCCGCGGAAAAGCCGTGCACAGCTGACGGGTTGCACACGCGTTTATTTTAAAAATAACCCGCAGGGGCGGGACGCGTGCACAACCCGGCACCTGCACACAGACTTTCCCACGGACTGCACACAGGACTACAGGGCAGCGGGTTTTACACTTACACACAGCCACGGCGGTGAAGGCGGGTTCCCTTGTGTTTCCCTCCTGCCTGGAACCGTAACACGCTGTCACCCTGTGCTTAAAATATTCATAAAGATAATTATCCAAAACTGCATCATACGTAGTTATTCCATCCATAACAGCACCTCCTTTCATTCTTTCTGGTACTTATCCTTCAGACCGTTAAAAATAATGTCACGGTGACATGATGCAAAAGCAGCAAGATCCATGCACTTACTCTGATATGCAGAAAAAGCCTCGTCACGTTCATGCTGTGCACAGTCCCAGTCATGATCCTGCTCCCCGAGTCGGTGGAACTTATCATTTGCAGCAGAATAACAGTCCCAGGCATCCTCATATGCCCCAAGCATCTCCTTAAAAATCAAATCCATAAAACAGTACCTCCGAACAGTTTTAAAATCCTTCAAAATATGGTATAATGGATAACTAAAAAGGTTTTGTATTACAAATCATATACCCCTTAAGATTATTATATACAGATTGTAATACAAAGTCAACAGAAAAATACGAATTGTAATAAAATTTTTTAAAGGAGGAAA
>CAYNOE010000377.1:0-2955 GCA_964398745.1 uncultured Lachnobacterium sp. | reverse complement strand
CACTAGTCGGCAAGCATGTTTTCCACGAAGATTCCGTATCCTTTTTCAGGGTCATTGACGAGAACGTGGGTGACTGCGCCCACAATTTTATTGTCCTGCAGAATCGGGGAACCCGAAAGCCCCTGCACGATTCCGCCGGTCAAATCTAAAAGTTTTTCATCTGAAACGTGGAAACGGATGCCTTTGTTACGGTCACCCGGCGTATAATCAAGGGAATCTATGACGATTTTATAGCGGCACAGCCCGCCGGAAACATCGGAAAGAATTTCCGCCTCCCCCTCTTTTACATCCTGCTTGTAGCACACGGCGCAGGTTCTGTCCTCTTTTTTTAGTTTTTCACAATAGGATGTGGCAAGGGTACCGTAAATTCCAATATCTGTATTGCTGGAAACGGTTCCGATCTTATTTTTTGCCCCATAATAGACTACACCCTCCAGTTCACCCGGGTCGCCGCGTTTTCCCTTTTTGATTCCGATTACATCCGCATTGTAAAGACTTCCACGGGAAAGGCGCAGCAAATCCCCGGTCTTTCCATCCCCGATTCCATGCCCGAGTGCGCCAAAACCGGCATGGGAATCGTAATATGTCAGCGTTCCGATTCCTGCCATATCGTCCTTTACCCAGAGCCCGAGCATGTACGAATCCTTTGTTTCCACTGCTTCCACAGATACATCAATCTGTTCGCTCCCGCGCCAGAGTGTCAGAACCATCGGATAAGCCCCGTATTTCTGTATTCCGGAAATTAATTCTTCTTTTTCCTTTATCTCATGACCGTTGATTTCTGTAATATAATCCCCTTCAAAGATGATGTTTTCGGCCGGTTCCTGGAAAGAACCGTCTTTTTTTTCAACCGGACTTGTACCAAGCACCAGCACCCCCTGTGTCGCCCCGTAAATTCCCACTACATGGCCGCCCGCGTAAAGACTCTGCCCCGGTACCACAGACACTTCCACTTCTTTAACCGGAAGAAGTCCCAGCAGATAGCAGGTTAAGGTATGTTTTCCAATTCCAAGGGAAGAAGCGGATTCGTTTTTGCGCTTACGTATATTCTCAAAGGTGCTTGCCGCAGCCGTCTGCACGCTCTGCCCTTCCCCTGTAATGCCAAGCTGGACCGGGAGCTTCTGGTCCAGTTCAAGCTCCTGCCCTTCCTCCAGATATACATGATCCGGAATTGCATCAAGCATGGTCTGATAGGCAAAACAGCACAAAATGGAAAGATAAATCCATGTTATATTTTTAAAAAAAGTGACATACAGGGAACGCATATAAGTCCTCCAGTTTTTATTTTTTCATGTGCGCCATCGTTTTCATTTCGCGGGCGCTTTTTAGTACGGTATCCGTGATTTCTACGCCGCCAAGCATACGGGCAAGCTCTTTTACGCTTTCTTCTTCCTTTAACAAGTGGATTTTTGAAACAGTGGACTGCTCTTTTACCGACTTTTCAATCAAAAAATGTGCATCCGCCATCGCGGCAATCTGCGGAAGATGCGTAATCGAGATAATCTGGTGGTCTTTTGCCAGAAGCGCCATTTTTTCCGACACCATCTGCGCCGTCCTGCCGCTGATTCCGCTGTCAATTTCATCAAAAATCAGTGTTCCGACAGTGTCCGCCGCCATTACGGTTTTAATCGCAAGTGCAATTCTTGAAAGTTCCCCGCCGGAAGCAATTTTTGCCAGCGGCTTTAACGGTTCGCCCGGATTCGTGGAAATAAGAAATTCCACTTCATCGGTTCCGTTTGCCGAATAAGGGACCTCTTTAAAATCCGCCGTAAAAGACACATCCAAAAAATTCAAATCCACGAGCGCGGATGAAACCGCCTTTGCCAGTTCTTCACCTGCTTTTTTGCGAATTCCGGAAACTTCTGCACATAGTTTGTCCAGTTCCTTTTTCTTTTTATTCAGTTTTTCGGAAAGTTCATCTAAATAATGGTCATAATCATTCAAAATACCAATCCGGTCGGTTTTTTCCCCATAAGCTTTTAGTATTTCCGGAATTGTACTCCCGTACCTGGATTTCAGGTGGTTAATGAGATCCAGGCGCTGTTCGGTTTTGTAATAGGTTTCATCGTCAAATTCGCTGTCTGACAGGTAAGAAAACAGCTCATGGTTAAAATCACCCAGCAGCGCATCTATTTCTGAAAGCTGTTTTTCCATTTCAGCCACCCTCTCGTCATATGAAGCAACGGCGGAAAGTTCTTTCAGGGCCTTTCCCACAAGTTCTGATGCATTTTCACCTTCCCCCGCCACAGCGGCACTGGCGATTTCAACTGCATCCATAATCTTTTTTCCGTTTAAGAACCTGCGGAAAAGCTTTTCAAGCTCTTCATCCTCCCCTGCCGTCAAATGCGCATCTTCGATTTCCTTTACTTCATATTCCAGGAACGAAAGCTCCTTTGCGCGTTCTTTTGTATCCATACTGGTATCTTCGAGTTCTTCCTTTATCTTTTTGTAGTCCAGGTAGCACGCTTTCATCTGTTCTTTTTTGTCCCCGAGCTGCCCTGCTGCAAATTCATCCAGAAGCTCCAGGTGTTTTTTCGGTGAAAGCAAAGACTGGTTTTCATGCTGTCCGTGAATATCAATCAAAAGTGATGCAACCGCCTTCATCTTGGAAACCGAAACGGCTTCACCATTGATTCTTGCCAGCGCACGCCCGGAAGTTATTTTACGGCTTAAAATTACGGTATCGTCTTCCATATCGATATCCATCGCCTCAACCGCCTCACGGACTGCCGGATTTTCCACGAAAAAGACCAGTTCGACCAATGCGGGCTTATCATTATCCCGCAGAAGCTCCTTTGGAACCTTTTCTCCAAGCGCCAGATTGATTGAACCGATAAGAATGGACTTTCCGGCTCCGGTTTCTCCGGATAATATATTAAGCCCATCCTTAAATTCAACTTCTGTTTCGTCAATTAAAGCCAAATTTTTTAAATGTAGATTTTGTAACATATTTCC
>CAYNOE010000376.1:0-2962 GCA_964398745.1 uncultured Lachnobacterium sp. | reverse complement strand
CTCAATGTTTTGTCCTCCTCTCTTCAATTAATCGATCACATCGCCTGTTGATTTAGCGAAACGAACCTTTTTATCCCCGTCCATCTTAAAACCGATTCTGGTCGGCTGTCCCTTGTGCAGGTACATAACGTTCGAAATGTCAATCGGCGCCTCCTGGTGCACAATTCCGCCCTGCTGGTTCTGCATGCTTGGTTTTGCATGCTTGGTAACCATATTGATTCCTTCAACGAGAACTCTGTGCGTCTTTCTGTTTACGGCAATTACCTTGCCCTCTTTGTCCTTATCTTTCCCGGTGATAACCTTAACCATATCACCTTTTTTGATTTTCATCATTGCCATCTTCGTTCCTCCTATAATACTTCCGGAGCCAGAGAAACAATTTTCATGAACTGCTTCTCACGAAGCTCACGAGCTACTGGTCCAAAGATACGGGTTCCTCTCGGTGTCTTATCTTCTTTGATAATAACGGCTGCGTTTTCATCAAAGCGGATATAGGAACCATCTTTACGACGGGCACCTTTTACTGTCCGAACTACTACGGCCTTGACAACATCACCTTTTTTAACAACACCGCCTGGTGTTGCATCTTTAACAGTTGCAACGATAACATCGCCAATATGCGCGTATCTTCTGGTAGATCCACCCATAACGCGGATAACAAGTAACTCTTTCGCGCCCGTATTGTCCGCAACCCTGAGTCTGCTTTCCTGCTGTACCATGCTTGTAGCCTCCTTCTATTATTTTGCTCTTTCCATGATTTCTACAAGTCTCCATCTCTTTTCTTTTGATAATGGCCTTGTTTCCATAACCCTGACGGTATCACCGGTCTTGGCATCGTTTTTCTCATCATGAGCCTTTAACTTGTATGTCTTTTTTACAATCTTCTTGTAAAGAGGATGCCTCTCGTTGTTCTTGACTGCCACAACGATTGTCTTATCCATCTTGTCACTGACAACAACACCTACCCGTGTTTTCCTAAGATTTCTTTCTTCCACGACCGAAGTCTCCTTTCTGAACATTGTGATATGCCCCTATACAGGCATAATACCGGAATCTATTCAGCAACGCCAGCCTTTTCCGTGATAATCGTCTGAATTCTGGCAATGTTCTTGCGAACTTCCTTAATTCTGGCTGTGTTATCGAGCTGGTTGGTTGCATTCTGGAACCTCAAATTAAAGAGTTCCTTTTTTGCATCCACTAACTGCGCCTGCAAATCATTGGCAGTCAGTGACCTTAATTCTTCTAAATATGCTCTGGTTTTCATTATGATTCACCGCCTTCTAAATCTGCACGAGAAACTATTTTACATTTGCAGGGTAATTTGTGCGTGGCAAGACGCAGGGCTTCACGCGCTACTTCTTCCGAAACACCGGCAACTTCAAATAACACCCTGCCCGGTTTTACAACAGCTACCCAGTATTCCAGGGCACCTTTTCCTTTACCCATACGAACACCCAGAGGCTTGTGCGTTACAGGCTTATCCGGGAAAATTTTAATCCATACTTTACCGCCACGCTTGATGTATCTTGTTATAGCGACACGGGAAGCTTCTATCTGGTTGGATTTAATCCAGCATGGTTCCAATGCAACAATTCCATAATCACCATATGTGATTTTGTTGCCCCTGGTCGCTTTGCCAGCCATGGAACCACGGAACTGTTTACGATGTTTAACTCTCTTTGGCATTAACATAATTACTGAGCTCCTCCTTCCTTGTTACCCTTCGCAGGAAGCACCTCGCCCTTGTAAATCCAGACTTTTACGCCAACCTTGCCATAAGTGGTATCTGCCTCTGCAAAACCATAGTCAATATCAGCACGAAGTGTCTGAAGCGGAATTGTTCCTTCAGAATAAAACTCTGTACGTGCCATATCGGCACCGCCAAGACGTCCGGAGCAGGAAGTTTTGATTCCCTTTGCGCCTGACTTCATTGCGCGTCCCATGCAGGATTTCATTGCGCGGCGGAAAGACACACGGTTCTCAAGCTGTAAAGCGATGTTTTCAGCCACAAGCTGGGCATCTCGGTCTGGTCTTTTTACTTCCTTGATATCAACAACGAGCTTCTTATCTGTCAGTTTCTGGACTTCTGCCTTAATCTTTTCAATCTCGGCCCCGCCCTTACCAATTACCACACCCGGTTTGGCTGTATAAATGATAACCTTTACGCGGTCGGACGCCCGTTCAATCTCAATCCTGGAAACGCCAGCTGCGTATAATTTTTTCTTTAAAAAAGTTCTGATATTGTAATCTTCCACTAAGTAATCAGCGAAATCATTTTCTGCATACCATTTCGAATCCCAGTCTTTGATAACGCCGACCCTTAATCCATGAGGATTAACTTTCTGTCCCATGATTGCCTCCTATCTTTCATCAAGAATAATGGTAATGTGGCTCATTCTCTTTTCGATTCTGTAAGCCCTTCCCTGTGCTCTTGGCTGAATTCTCTTCATTGTTGGTCCCTTATTCGCATAGCACTCTGCTATATAAAGGTTTTCTGCTTTCAGTCCGTTGTTATTTTCCGCATTCGCAATTGCTGACTTTAACAGCTTCTCAATTAATTCTGAAGCGTATCTCGGATTGTATGCCAGAATTGCCAGTGCAGTTGTAACATCCTTGCCGCGGATTGCATCTAATACGAAGCAGGCTTTTGTTACCGATACTCTGGCATAGGATAACTTAGCCGAAGGTCTTGTATCTTTTACTTCGTTTCTCTCTCTTTTGATTTGGGATCTGTGTCCTCTTGCCATGGATAAATCCTCCTTTCACAAAAATATTATCTTACGCCCGATTTCTTCTCGTCTTTTCCATGTCCCCTGTAAGTTCTTGTCGCAACGAACTCCCCAAGCTTGTGTCCGACCATATCCTCCGTTACATATACCGGAACATGCTTTCTTCCGTCATGAACAGCAAATGTATGTCCGACAAAAGAAGGGAAAATCGTAGACCGGCGGGACCAGGTTTT
>CAYNOE010000375.1:0-2963 GCA_964398745.1 uncultured Lachnobacterium sp. | reverse complement strand
TGATGAAATTATATCACCAAACCTCAAAAGCAGCCGCCGAAAAACTTCAAAAGCTATCGTCGGCTTTCAATTTGGAACAGTCTCTTGATGAGTACATTGACAATTATTCTTTAGGAATGAAGCAAAAAATATATTTAATTGCAGGGTTTCTTTCTGGCACAGGTAACTTGATTTTAGATGAACCTTTTAACGGTCTTGACCCGGAGGGTGTCGCTGCTTTAAAACAAATGTTGATTGAATACCGGGATGCTGGAAATCTTGTGCTATTTTCAACTCATAATCCTGACCTTGTTGCAAACTTTTGTGATGATGTCATTTTTATTGATAAGCAAAGAAAAGTTTTGCAATTCAATAATCCGCAAGATTTCAAACAACTGGATAAGAAACAGGCGTAATGCAGTATGCCTTATTTATTGAATACACATTGATAAATCATCATATATTCCTACCGGCACATCTTCACCAAAAGAATACTGTTCCATTGTTTCTTTTTCAAACCTGTACACCATCATTATTTCTTTTGCAGGATCAACAATCCAATACTCCCTGACATTGGCATTTCGATATTTGAAAAGTTTCGTAAAATAATCCATAGCTTTATTCCCAGGTGATACTATCTCTATTATCCAGTCCGGTGCACCATGACACCCTTTATCATCTATCCTGGATAAATCACATATTACAGATATATCAGGTTCAATATAATTAATGTCATCTTTATTCAAAAATACCGCAAATGGAGCAGCGTATACCTCACATGTCCCGCTTTTACTGTCAATATAATTCGCTATTGTCTGATAAAGCTTTCCACTGATTCTTTGATGCGTCCTGCTCGGCGGTGCCATATAATAAATTTTCCCATCAATCAGTTCTGCACGTTTCCCTTCCGGCAACGCATAAATATCATCTATCGTATACATTTCTTCTTTTCCCAGTGCATCCATCTTTACACCTCCATTCTTAATGCTATTATAGACAATGTTCACAGTAAATACAACCGTTTTCTGTAGCCTGAATTTTTCATTTCACAGATATCCCCTGCATCACTTAATGATACGTCTTCCCAAATATCTCCCTCTCAATCACATAAACATCATGCAGATCATCCGCCCTGACAGCCAGATAATCCCCTTTTTTTCCCAGCATGTATTTGTCCTCATCCCATTCCGTAAATACCTTTACCCTGTGGGAAAGTTCCATTGCATAAATTCTGCTTTCGCCGGTAGAAATGCAGGACTTTGCATAAGGAATCAGGGAAATATTTTTTTCCTCCACCGCATCTTTTACCGTCGGCTCGTATTCACCTGCAAAACGGTATGGTTCTTCCGTCACCTCATAGCTGCTTGAAAATTTTTCTTTTCTAATCGGGTAAATTTCCCCTTTAATTCCAATCATAATATAAATGTCATCCTGCACTTTTACATTCAAATCCCCCTCTAAAGTGCGCACACATACTGTAACGCCGGGCATAAAAATATCAGATGCTTTTACATACCCAAGCAGATACCTGGATTTTTTATATTCCTGCATATTAGAAAAATCCGCCTTAAATTCCCCGGCATAAATAATTCTGCTTTCTTCAAAATAATGGTTCAGACGGTTCTTAAAAAAGATATCCTGTTTCCTGTCCACTAACAGTTCCTTCTGGATAAACCCTCCGGCTTTTCCGAGATGTCCGCCGCCTGAGCCGATGTCTTCCGCTATATATGCAGCAAGCTCACTTGCCTATATTTCCTTTATGCAGCTTCGGACAGAAAACTTCACGCCAAAAGGCAGCACAGAGTACACAATACAGACATCCACCTTATCCACTTCCAGCATTAAATCACTTATAATTCCAAGCAGATTCGGGTCGCACGGCTGGGCCTCGGCAACCGCATAATGGTGCGTTTCATGATAGTCGTATCCGATTAACGCAAGTCCTGCAATTTCCAGTTCCGCCAGCGAAAGGTTCGCGTTTTTAAAGCGGGTAACCAGGCTGCGGTCTATAACTGCATCATCCCTTAAATCCCTGTCCAGCGGATGAAAAATCTCCGCAAAATTACTGGTATCCGTCATAAGTCCGTAATAAAGGGCCGTAGCCAGCCTTTTATCTGCGTTGACATCAACATTTTCCGCAAGTAACAGGTCATACACAAGCGATGCGCAGGCGCCTAAATTGCTGCGCACAATATTCCATTTGGGAAGTTCTCCTGAAATCTGGTGGTGGTCAATTACGGCAACCGTTTTCGCATCAAAGCGCGTCACATTTCCCTGCCCATACTGGCAGTCCACTGTAACAAGAAGCGAAGGCATATCCAGCCCGGTGACATGCTCGATCGGAATGTTTAATTCCGTCACCATCATGACCAGGTTGCTCTTTTGAATCAGATACTTTCCGCCGTAAACAAAACGCACTTTTTTCCCGTTATTTTTTAAATACTGATATACGCCGAAACCACTGGCAACCGCATCTGCATCCGGATTGTCGTGACACTGGATTACAATATTGTCATATGCCAGAAAATCTCTTAATCCCATGTTCTTCTCCTTACTCTGTGTGATACTGGAGCCGTTCCGGTTTTGTCAGTTTTTCACCCGGAAACTGCTCTTTTGCTTCCTTGGCCAGCATTTCATATGTCATGTACAAAAATGCGTAAAGCGTTTTTCCCCCGCCTGCAAATACTTTCCTGTTCTTAGGAAGGTATGCCTTTCCCCTGTCCACCTGCGCAATCCTTTCATAATCCTCTTTATTAAGAATTACCATATTGTCTGCAGTCACAAGACTGATGGTCTTTTCATCTTCTGAAAACGAATTAATCTGGTAATACTGTTCTGCGGAAATATGAAAAAACTCTTTCTTTTCCAGATCATAAACACGGAAATAATAATCGTCTCCCTGCAGCATAATCTTTGTATCATCATCTGAAAACCGGATAAACCTGCGCTGGTTTCCCATAAACGGACTCTCTGCCGCCGTTTCT
>CAYNOE010000374.1:0-2976 GCA_964398745.1 uncultured Lachnobacterium sp. | reverse complement strand
TAATTTATTTTAGTATATGTTATAAAAAGGAATATGTCAAGAAGTTTTCTTTAAACATAATAATGCCCGCCTGCATAATTCCATTTAAAATCTGCTGAACAGCAAAAAAGAGACATCCGTATTGTTACGAATGTCCCGTTTCAATTATCCTGCTGGTCAGCCTTTGTGTTATTCTTCTTTTTCTTTTTTTGACTTCCGTGCATTCGGAAGCCGGATAAAGACACGCTCAATACGGTTTTTGTCAACACGGTCTATACGGATAAAAATATTGTCCTTCGTGCGGATGGTTTCGTTTTTTTCCGGCAGGTGTCCGAGCAGGTCAAGACAGTAGCCGCCCATCGTGTCATAATCCTCAGAAACAAAATTGACGGAAAGTTCGTTGCAGACATCGTCCAGATTTGCGGAGCCGAGTACATAAAACTCACGTTCATCAATCACGGTGATGTCATCTACTTCATCCGCGTCATATTCGTCACGGATATCCCCTACAATCTCTTCAAGTAAATCCTCAAGGGTAATAAGTCCTGCCGTTGCTCCGTATTCGTCAAGAACGATGGCAATGGAAATTGAGGATTTACGCATTTCGAGGAACAGGTCTGCGGTATTTTTATGTTCAAAAGTAAAGTATGGTTTGCGCATAATGGAATGAACGGAAAAATCCGCGGAATCTTTTTGGAGAAGGAAATCCTTCATATTGATAATACCGACTACATTATCCGTTGTATCCTCATAAACAGGAATCCTCGTAAACATATCCTGCCGGAATATATCAAGCGCCTCTTCGTAGGTGGCGTTTACCGGAATAAACGTCATATCAATACGTGGAATCATGATTTCCTTGGCTTCGGCGTCCCCGAAATCAAAAAGGTTGTGAATCATTGCACGTTCTTCATCTTCAATTACACCGGATTCCTGGCTGACATCCACAATGGTACGCAGTTCCTCCTCGGTCATGACACGGTTCGCTTCTTTCGGATCTACCCGCAGCAGGAACAAAAGTCCCATGGAAAACTGGTTTACGATAAAAATCAGCGGTGTAAATATTTTCATCAGTATAACGATAAATCCTGCAATATGCAAAGACATCTGGTCAGCACGGATGGTTGCCATGGTTTTTGGGCTGACCTCCCCGAAAATAAGAATCAGGAAAGTAAGGATTCCGGTTGCGATTCCGGCCCCTGCGCTTCCGAAATGCTTTATGGCAAGGGAAGTGGAGAGGGAGGAAGCGGACAGGTTTACAATGTTGTTGCCAATTAAAATGGCAGAAAGCATTTTACCTGAATTTCCGGTGACGCGGAGTACCCGCGCGGCACGTTTGTCACCGTTTTCCGCAAGGGTACGCATCCGTATTTTGTTTACTGTGGTAAGGGCTGTTTCCGCCGAAGAAAAGAAAGCGGACAGAAACAGTAAAAATACTAGAATAATTAATTGTATAATATCACTGGGGTCCAAATATGTTCACCTCGTATTTTTTAGTTTGCATCCGTACTGTAGTTCGGAGCTTCTTTTGTAATATGGATATCATGCGGATGGCTTTCACGGAGGGCAGCAGCGGAAATCTTAACAAATTTTCCGTTTTCCTTTAGGCTCTCGATATCCGGGCAGCCGCAGTAACCCATACCGGAACGGATGCCGCCGATTAACTGGAACACCGTATCCTCAAGCGTGCCCTTGTATGCCACACGGCCTTCCACGCCTTCCGGTACAAGCTTTTTGGCGCCTTCCTGAAAATAACGGTCTTTGCTTCCGTTTTCCATGGCTGCAATGGAACCCATTCCGCGGTATACCTTGTATTTTCTGCCCTGGTATAATTCAAAGGTTCCCGGTGCTTCGTCGCAGCCTGCAAACATGGAACCCATCATACATACATTTGCTCCGGCCGCAATGGCTTTTGTCATGTCGCCGGAGTACTTGATACCGCCGTCTGCAATAATCGGAATACCGTTCTGTTTTGTGACCTTATAGCAGTCCATAATGGCGGAAATCTGCGGGACACCGATTCCGGCAACCACGCGGGTGGTACAAATGGAGCCGGGTCCGATGCCGACCTTGACAGCATCCGCACCGGCATCAATTAATGCCTGCGCAGCTTCGCCGGTTGCAATATTTCCTGCAATCACTTGTAAGTCCGGATACTTTGCCTTGATCCGTTTTACAGCTTCAATGATATTTCTGGAATGGCCGTGCGCACTGTCCACAACAATGACATCCACATGAACGGCAACCAGTGCATCCACGCGCTCCATCATGTTTCCGGTGATTCCGACGCCTGCACCGCAGAGCAGCCTGCCCTTTTCATCCTTGGCGGAAAGCGGGTATTTAATCTGTTTTTCAATGTCTTTAATGGTAATCAGACCCTTGAGATTAAAATCTTTGTCTACCAGCGGAAGTTTTTCTTTCCTGGCTTTGGCAAGGATTTTTTTGGCATCCTCCAGCGTGATGCCTTCCTCTGCGGTGATTAGGTTTTCACTGGTCATGGACTCTTTGATTTTCTTGGAAAAATCCGTTTCAAATTTTAAGTCACGGTTTGTAATGATACCGGTCAGGCGGCCGTTTTCGGTAATGGGAACACCGGAAATCCTGAACTTTGCCATGAGGTCGTCAGCATCTTTTAAGGTATGTTCGGGAGACAGGGAAAATGGATCAGTAATGACGCCGTTTTCGGAACGTTTTACTTTATCAACTTCATCAGCCTGCGCGGCAACCGACATATTTTTGTGGATGATACCGATACCACCCTGTCTTGCCATTGCAATTGCCATTTTGGATTCCGTAACGGTATCCATCGCAGCGCTCATCATAGGAATGTTCAGCATGATTTTTTTGGTTAAATGTGTTTTCAGGTCAATCAGATTTGGTGTAACCTCAGAATACTGAGGCACCAGAAGAACATCGTCAAAAGTAATTCCGTCGCCAATAATTGTACCCATTTTTTAAAATCCTCTCTTTCTTTATCTGTAATATGTCTGTATGGCA
>CAYNOE010000373.1:0-2977 GCA_964398745.1 uncultured Lachnobacterium sp. | reverse complement strand
AACCATGCACTTGACTATAATACGGATTATGCTGATTTTAACGGGCTTGGAGGGGATTGTACCAATTTTATTTCCCAATGTCTAAAATCTGGAGGAATTAAACAACATACCGGAACAGCATATGCCGGAAATTGCTGGTTTTATAAATCAAGTACGAATCGATCGTCCACATGGACGGGAGCCAATGAATTTAGACAATATGTTACTGGCAGTTCCTCGAAGATTAATATGCCATCCAGCAGTTGGGGAAGTGTATCTTTTGGAGATATTATTCAATTGATGAGTGGTGGACAAGCATATCATTCAATGATTATATCTGGTATTGTATCCGGTTCTTCCGGGAGAAGTGATTTGTTAATTTGTTGTCACTCCACAGATAGAAGACATGTATCTTTAAATACTTATTTTGGCAGCTCCACAAAGACTTACTATCATGTAAAGGGAAATAAGTAATTTCATAATACAAGCATAGCATAAAGCAGTGAATTAGTTTTTTATAAACAGTTCACTGTTTTTCTGTTTCCCTGGAATAAAAACAAAGACCATGAAAGAGCGTGCCGCATAATTTAAAAGCAAACAAATCAAATCCGTATGGTTTGGTAATTTATCCCAAATAAACACCACCTACATCGCATCCGCAGTTTCAGTGATCCACTATTACTATAGAAAAATATATGCAAACTGTCAAGGTACACCACAAAAATAATTAAAACCTTTCCGCTATTACATAAAGAAGAATATCCACGGAAAAAACATCCCCATTATATGCAATATCCATGCAGCCATTGTATTTCTCAATGGCTTTACAGACATTTTTTAGTCCGTACCCATGCCCGCTGCCGCTTTTCGTGGTCAGAAGCTCCCCGTTTTTACTATTTATCCTGCCGTCAAATGTATTCTCCAGATAAATAAAAAGCCTGCCTTTCCTGTATTCAATATCCAGACAGATTCTTCCTGCATCTGTTTTCATAACCGCGTCCACCGCATTATCCAGTATATTTCCAAGAATGACAACAATTGCCGCATCCGTTTTCAGTTCCCGCGGAACAGATACATCAACCTTTATTTCCGCATTGTTTTCCGCTGCTTTCCTGAGTTTATAGTTGATAATACTGTCAAATGCCGTATTGCCGGTATCGCTGTAATCCGCCGCAGCCGAAATCTCCCCGATGAGTCCGTGCAGATACTCTCCAGCTTCCTTACACTGGTTCTTTATGATGTAACTGTCCAGAACGGATAAATTGTTTTTTATGTCATGCCGGAATGCCCTTAAATCTTCCATTGATTCACGCATAAGCTCACACTAACTGTAATAATACTCTTTTTCCTTCTCATAAAGCTGCGATTTCAGTCTGTCCGCATAAGCTGCGGACAAGGAATCATACAAATAAAAAATCAGGACATTTATAAGGAAAAGGGCGGCTATGAACACTACCTGCGCCACATGACTGGTATTTCCTGCTTTCAGAACCGAGATTGCAATAAAAATGGATAACAGTGGAATTGCAGCGGATGAAAACCAGTAGAGTCCGGAAACCGGATTGTTTTTTCTGATATTTTTGAAATTCTGTGCAAAAATTGCTTCCAGGTAAAACAACAGTCCAAGCGCCACATATCCCAAAATGGGATTATATGTAACCTTGTCAACCGGAGATTGAAATTCTAAACCAAACAGGCATGCCAAAAATACGTCCGTAATAAACATAAAAACATAAATAATACACACGGCTGTGATTTTTCTTTTCAGTGAGGATTTAAAATTTAAAGTAATGAGAAAAATGGTTATAATATTACAGACCAAGTTCACCAGCGGAATGTTCAGCAGACAAAAAACCGAAACCGTCCCTGCAAGATAAACAAGATATGTCAGGACATAAATAGAAAAAGAGGTATTTCTTTCTTCAAAAAATACCTTCATGAATTTGTCTATGACTTTTCTGATGTCCCCATACGTCAGCGGTTTTACCAGAAAATTAAGCGGATTACTGTCAAACAGTTCCAGCGCATACTGCTGTCTGCCCGATATGTAGACAATCTGCGTTTTTTCATCATGATACTCATCACGGATTTTTGTTCCGACCTGGACACCGTTTATATTCGCAAGCTCAATGTCCAGAAAAATCATGTCATAGCATTCACCATTTTCCAACTTCTGGCATAATCCCTCGCCGCTGTAATAAACATCCGTTTCGGCTTCGATGTTCAGTTCCGCACAGATTTTCTCAATATATTCTTCCAGCAGGAAACCAATCTGTTCCTCGTCATCGCAAACTGCAATGTGTAAATTCATTGTACCCTCCCTGCGTCAGGTTTCTCTTTATACGTATCCACCAGTCTTGTACTATATATTTCTCTTTACATTTAATACATTCATCAACGCTTCCTGCAACACCCTTGAAACATTAATTCCCGCATGTTCAGCTTCATAATTGAGCCAACTGGGAAGAGCCACATTCCTCCTAACAGTTTTTGTATCTATTTTTCTTCTGTATTCTCCAGAATCAATATCAACAAAAGACAAAATGGTTTCTCCATCCTTTGAAAAAGTTCCTTTTGTAATATCCAATGTATCAGATGGTACTGGAATATCTTTTTTATAATCTTCCAGAGTAACACACTTCAACTCCATTGCATCTCTTGCCATATCAATAGCATTCTTCATATCTTTTCCTTCTGTTAAAACCTCTAAATCAGGAACTTCAACTAAAATACAATCTTCCGTTTTAGTAAACAAAACCGGATATACTGCCTGCATCATATTACCTCCAATATTTATTATTTTATTCCACGTCTTTTTAAAATTTCCTGTGCTAATCTTTCTGGTATTTCCTTATGTCTTTCAACCGTTTCAAATTCATTTTCTCCCCGCCTGTAAATGTCATGGTTACTTCCATGATGATCAAATACAAAGCCTCCTGCTTCCAACTTTTTAATCAAATCCCTTTGTTTCATTAGTGTTCCTCCTCACTTCTATATT
>CAYNOE010000372.1:0-2979 GCA_964398745.1 uncultured Lachnobacterium sp. | reverse complement strand
TTCCGTATCCATCCCGTTTAAATCCATGACAACGCGGTTGTAATCTAAAATCATCAGTTCCTCATCAGGAAACAGCACGGAAAGAAAATAATTAAACTCTTCCTCCCCGGTATAGTCCGGATGTTCTTTTCTGCGCTTAAATCCAACCTTTACCGCAGAAGCCGCGCGGTGGTGCCCGTCAGCAATATAAATTTCACCGATAGCAGAAAATGCATTTTGGACAGACGAGGTATCTTCCTTACCGTCAATCACGAATACGCGGTGCCTGATTCCGTCATCAGAAACAAAATCATAAAGCGGCGCATTCTTTTTTGTCCGCTCCACCACCTCATTAATTACCGTATTGGCGCGGTAGGCAAGGAAAATCGGACCTGTCTGAGCACTGCAGGTATCCACATGGCGGATTCTGTCTTCTTCCTTGTCAGCCCTTGTATTCTCATGCTTTTTAATAATATTGTCCGCATAATCGTCAATGCCTGCAGTCGCCACAATCCCGGTCTGGGTTCTGCCATCCATCGTCAGTTCATATATGTAATAACACTCCCTGTCATCCCGTATAAAGGAACCGTCTGCAATCCACTCCTGCAGCATATCATGTGCCTTCTGGTATACCCTGGCATCATAAGTGTCCACGTCATCTGCAAACTGTGTTTCCGCACGGTCTATGGCAAGAAATGATTTCGGATTTTTTGCCACCACTTCCTTTGCCTCTGTGCGGTTATATACATCATATGGCAGTGCCGCAATCACAGATGCCATTTTCTCTTCCGGTCTTACACAAACAAATGGTTTAATATTAGCCATTGTATTTACTCCTCTGCTTATTTAACAATGTCATCATAGCACGCAGTAAAATAAGCACATAGTGCTTATTTTACAACACGAACACGGATTACGCCGTCCAGTGAACGGAGTTTTTCCACAACTTCATCTGTCAGAGGGGAATCCACATCCATCAGCGCATAGGCATAATCGCCCTTTGCCTTGTTGGTCATGTCAGCTACATTGATATCCGCTTCCCCAAGAACTGTCGTATACTTACCGATCATTCCCTTGATATTCTTATGCATAATTGCAATACGTCCCTGCGTGGTGCAGGCCGCCATGTTGCAGTCCGGATAGTTCACGGAATGGACGATATTTCCATTTTCCAGATAATCACGAATCTCACGTACAGCCATAATTGCACAGTTATCCTCAGACTCCGCCGTGGACGCTCCCAGATGCGGGGTAACAATACAGCCCTTTGCACCAACGGTTGTGGTATTCGGGAAATCGGATACATATTTCTTTACTTTTCCTGCAGCCAGCGCATCCACCATTGCTTCTTCATCCACCAGCAAATCCCTTGCAAAATTAAGGACAATCGCAGTCGGTTTCATCATTGCAATCGCATCCGCGTTAATCATTTTTTTTGTGGAATCCAGAAGAGGTACATGAATCGTGATAAAATCACACTCCCTATAAATATCCTCCACATTGCTGATATGCTTTACGCTTCTGGATAAATTCCATGCTGCACTTACGGAAATATAGGGATCATATCCGTATACTTCCATGCCCATATGGGTTGCCGCATTTGCAACCAGTACGCCGATTGCGCCCAGTCCGATAACTCCAAGCTTCTTTCCTGAAATCTCCGTACCTGCAAAATTCTTTTTCTGCTTCTCTGCAGATTTTGCAATATTGTCATCATTCTGGTTATCAAGGCACCAGTTAATGCCGCCCACGATATCACGGGATGCATAGAGCATTCCTGCAAATACCAGTTCCTTAACACCGTTTGCATTGGCTCCCGGTGTATTGAACACAACAATTCCCTGCTCTGCGCATTTATCCAGCGGAATATTGTTGACGCCTGCGCCCGCACGGGCAACGGCAAGCAGTGACTTTGGCAGTTCCAGGTCATGCATTGCTGCGCTTCTTACAAGTGCAGCGTCTGCATCTTTTATATCTTCAACTTTTGTATAATCACCGGAAAACAGCTTTAAGCCGACTCCCGCGATTGGATTTAAACAATTATATTTATACATTTTCTTTCCTCTTTTCTTATCCGGCTACTTGTTTTCCGCCTCGAATTTTTTCATAAACTCTACCAGTTTTACAACGCCCTCTTTCGGCATTGCATTGTAAATGGAAGCACGCATACCGCCGACTGTGCGGTGTCCCTTTAAGTTGACAAAACCTGCCGCCGTTGCCTCTTTTACGAATTTGGCATCCAGTTCTTCATTTCCTGTTATAAACGGCACATTCATCAGGGAACGGTCCTCTTTTCTGACAGTCCCCTTAAACATGCTGCTTTCATCCAGAAAATCATAGAGAATCTTTGCTTTCTCCTCATTATGCTTCTTCATGGCTTCCAGACCGCCCATTTTTTTAAGCCACTTGAACACCTTGCCGCAGATATAAATACCATAGCATGGCGGAGTATTGTAAAGGCTGTCGGCATCTGCCTGTGTCTTCCACTTTAACATGGTTGGCGTACCAGGAAGTACGTCATCACTAATTAAATCTTCACGGATAATCGCAATAACGGTACCCGCAGGTCCGATATTTTTCTGAACACCTCCGTAAATCACACCATATTTTGTCACATCCACCGGCTCAGATAAAAAGCAGGAAGAAACGTCTGCCACTAAAATCTTTCCTTTGGTATTTGGCAGCGTATGGTATTTTGTTCCGTAAATAGTATTATTTTCACAGATATAAACATAATCCAGATCATCTGCAATATCCAGGTCGGAACAGTCCGGAATATAGGAAAATGTCTTGTCTGCAGAAGATGCAAGCTCAACCGCTTCCCCGTAAATCTTTGCTTCCTGGAATGCTTTCTTTGCCCACTGTCCGGTAACAATATATCCTGCCTTTTTATTTTTCATCAGGTTCATCGGAACTGCAGCAAACTGCTGTGATGCACCGCCCTGCAAAAACAGCACCTTATAATTATCCGGAATATTCATTACTTCCCTTAAATCTTTT
>CAYNOE010000371.1:0-2981 GCA_964398745.1 uncultured Lachnobacterium sp. | reverse complement strand
AGAAGCCGAAGAAATAGCCGGAAATGCATGAGAAACAGACCTCTCTAATCTATAGAGAGGCGGATGGATTTGTGACTACTGCTGTAGGAGAAAACACCTCACGAACAGTGTTATAAATGTTGGCTCCCTGTAACTTTCGTGTTTCAATAATGCTCATGGCATTGCAAAGGAATTCAACACTGCTGTTACTGCGAAAACTGACAGCCTGCTTTTGCTTGCGTTTATACCTGCGCAGAGCTCTTTCTGAGATGTTGTCAGTATAGTCGATTTCAGGATGGGTTAGGAAAAGCAGGTGATTGTCTTTATAGGTAATCATTCTCCTTAGAAGATTAAATCCATCCCGATAGTACTTGTCAGGAGGAAAATTCAGATATTCGTTTTGTCCCAGTTTCAGTATGGCGTCGTATCGGGTGTAGTAGGAGTCAATCTGAGTATCAGAAAGATTTGTCCGGTTCTCCTTAGTTTCATGAATCATGGAAGAAATGAACTCTTTCATTTGAGAATTCCAGGACAGATGAGGCTCGTTATCAATACTGTCCTGAAGATATCTGAGGACATGTGCTAAGCATTCCTGATGACTGGAACCATATTTATAGTAGGTTTTATCATGGTCATGAACCAGAGTCTGCTGGTACTGTGCAACCGGAGTGCCTTTTAACCCCTCATGTCCTTTGTGTTCCCGGAAAAAGTAGAGCATTTCATTTTCGTTTGCACAGACAAAGACGAAGGAGGACTTACCGTTAACACGTCCGTTGGTGGCATCGGAGTACATAACGGGATATTGAAGAAGTCTGTTGAAAATGTGTTGACGTTCTGCTTCTGTAGAAAGAGAAAAGGTTTCTGTAAGACTGGCAATCGTGCCCTTGGAAAGGATGATTTTACCATCCGTAATACCTTCAATCAGTTCCTGCGTCTTGTCAATGGAGACATTACAATAATCTTTTAAGAGAAAGGCCAAAGCCCGAATGTTTTCGCCATAATTGGTATCATTGATTACGCCGGGAGGAAAGGGCGCATGCCCTCTGGAACCGGTAATGCGGTTTCGGTATTCAGGAGCAGAGAATTCTGTAACATGAACAGAAACAGAGATGTCAATCAACTGTTTTGTGATTGTTTTTCCGGTCAGGTAGTAGTCGGGATGATTGAGAATGTCCTCCGGAACAGGAATGGTTTGAAAAGCCGTAGGTTCCAGATGAGGTCTTTTGTGCCCGGAATGACCGGGTTGGCCCCCTGGCTTACGGGTAGTGGGTTTACGGCTGTTTTTGATTTTTTTATGGTTAGGTTTTGCAGAAGATGGAAGGGAGGAATTCTCATAGTTACGGTGCATCTGGTGAAGAAGATGTTCACACTTGTTTTTCAAATCCGTGTTTTCATTCGTAAGGGCAGAGATTTCCCGGCGGAGCTGTTCGCAAAGTTTTTCGAGATCTTCAATCTGAATAAGAAGTTCCAGAACGTCGCCTTTACTGCGTAACTCAGAGACTGCGTTTTGCCAGAGCTGATGATAACGGTCAGATTCCTTCTGAAGTTTTTCTTCTTTGCGCAGATGTTTCTGTATTTCAGCATCGAAATGCTCTCTGATTTTGTCAATACCAAGAGAAGACTCCAGCTGTTCTATTTTTTTACGGAGTCGGGCATTTTCACTATGGAGTTTAAAATTCTGTTCATAAAGGGAATCTTTCATGGAAAAACCTTTCTACCGGGAGTCATCCATTTCATCAAGGAGAGACTGCTGTTTATCGCAGAGAGCCTGTAGATTCAGGATAAGCTTATTTTGATTTAGTATAAGGGCTTCTTTGGTATTCAGCAATTCTTCGAGTGTTTGGCAGCGTTTTTCTAACGCCGTATTCTGATTTTGAAGATTTTGTATTAACAGTTGTTCTATAGTGGGCTGTGGCATATTTATCACCTCGGTTCTTATGGAACTATTATACAGGAAAACAGCAGAAAAGGCGAAGCCGAGAAAAATGTGGAACCGTCAAAATGCCATGTGGATAAGGCCGGGAGAGGAAAAAGATAGAGCCAATAAAAAGGGAAAAACGCTTGTGAAGTGAAAGATGCAATGAAAAATAGGGGATAAAAGAAGATGTGGAAAATAGGATGTGGATAACAATTCAAAGTGAAGATTTATTGTGCAAAATAGAAAAATAAATTTCAGCGATTTGCACAAAAACAGCCAGTTACTGGCTAGGGTGTGAACAGTAACCGCAGGTAAAGGAGGAATGTTTAAAAGGGTAGTTTATTGTACAATAAAAATGATAATATAAAAAAGGATTGACAAAGCAGAACAAATGTTTTATTCTAAAATTATCAGAACGTTTGTTCACAGGCAAATAGAAGACCTGATAATTATAGGAATCTTAAAATGGAGGAAAATATGGAAAAAGCAGAAAAGTTAAAAGCATTGGACGCTGCCCTTGTGCAGATAGAAAAGCAGTATGGAAAAGGTGCGGTAATGAAACTTGGTGACCCCTCAGCACAGATGAATGTGGAAACTATTCCGACCGGTTCTTTGAGTCTGGATGTGGCACTGGGACTGGGCGGCATTCCGAAGGGCAGGATTGTTGAGATTTATGGACCGGAGTCCAGTGGTAAGACCACGGTTACCCTGCACATGATTGCCGAAGTACAGAAAAGGGGAGGCATTGCCGGATTTATTGATGCCGAACATGCGCTTGACCCGGTATATGCCAAAAACATTGGGGTGGATATTGATAATCTTTACATATCACAGCCGGACAGCGGGGAACAGGCGCTGGAGATTACGGAAACCATGGTTCGTTCCGGCGCCATAGACATTGTGGTAGTGGACTCTGTAGCTGCTTTGGTTCCCAGAGCGGAAATTGAAGGCGATATGGGAGACAGCCACGTGGGGCTGCAGGCAAGGCTGATGTCGCAGGCGTTGAGAAAGCTGACGGCGGTTATCAGCAAGTCAAACTGTACGGTAATCTTTATCAACCAGCTGCGTGAAAAAGTGGGTGTTA
>CAYNOE010000370.1:0-3036 GCA_964398745.1 uncultured Lachnobacterium sp. | reverse complement strand
TTTATCTCTTCTAATTATTCATTACTATGTGTTTGTCAGGTGGCATGTTTTAAAACTGCGCTATATTATATTTGAAGTTATCCTGATTTTACTTGCGGTATATTTTTTTCGAGAAAATATTATTGCTCTGTTTTCCAGATGGATGTTTGAACATGAGGTGAGTGGTGGGTATGGCATGATTTCCGGAAGGTCTGATCAGTGGATAAATGGACTTAAGGGATCTAATCTAGTTTTTGGAAGTGGATTTGGAAGCCGGGGGCATAGGGCGATGGAATACACTGAGGCTGCTGTAGCTGATGGCGGATGGATTCAATTGTTTTGCGAAACAGGGATTATTGGTATGTACTTCTTTTTGACTGCATACTGCAATTCTATTCGGCATGGAGTGCGGCACATGAGACAGTTGATTGGGCCTGTGGCAATTTTGTGCGTAGTTGGTTTGCAGGCAATCGGATCAAATATGTTTGAGTTTCAGATTGTACTTCCTCTTTTTTGGATGTCTATGGGACAGATTGTTTATGAGAAGGAAAACAAGCATCCGGGAGAGGCAAAGGAATTGAAATTTATGAGTAGAGAAATAAAAGCAATAAAAATTTGGAAATAAGAGGCTGAGGAAATATGAAATTGATGGCATTTTATCTGCCGCAGTATCATGCGATACCAGAGAATGACAAGTGGTGGGGGAAGGGGTATACGGAGTGGACGGCGGTAAAGAACGCTAAGCCGCTTTACAAAGGGCACAGGGAACCCAGAATTCCGTTGCACAGTAATTACTATGACTTGGCAGACGAGTCAGGGGAGGTGTGGAAATGGCAGGCAAAGCTGGCCAGAAATAGCGGGGTTTATGGCTTTTGTATTTATCATTACTGGTTTGAAGGAAAACAGCTTCTCCAAAAGCCCATGGAAATTCTTTTAAGGCATCCGGAAATTGACCTTAAATATTCTGTCTGCTGGGCAAATGAAACTTGGAAAAGAACCTGGTACGATCAGAAAAATACTGTGTTACAGAAACAGACTTATGGTGGTGAGGATGCGTGGAAGAGGCATTATGAATACCTAAATCAGTTCTTTCAGGATACAAGATATATAAAGATTCACAACAAGCCAGTGATCCATATTTATCACAGCCAGGAAATAGAGTTTCTTCCCGATATTCTTGAAACTTGGGATAAGTTGGCTAAAGAGAATGGATTTAACGGAGTGCATATCATATCAGGGGTTACTTCCATGGGGTGGGAAAAGCGAAAAGACATTATTGACGGGCAGTATATGTTTAATCCCAGCTTTATTATGAAAAATTTAAATGCCATTCATAACATGGAGTATCTTATTCCGGTTGCGGTAAAACGGTATCTGAACAAACTCTTTAAGACTTCCAGGGTAGAGCACAGGATAGATATCAGATGGATCTATAAAATAATTGAGCGTTATCCTTTAGCGGAGGGCATTATGCCTGGAACTTTTTCGCAGTGGGATAACACGCCGAGAACTGGCACCATGGGCATGAGCTGTTATAATAGTACGCCGCAGGTGTTTTACGAGCATTTAAAAAAGTTATATGGGAGATATAGCGATACAAAGAATTTTATATATATCAATGCATGGAATGAATGGGGGGAAGGGGCTTATCTGGAACCCGATGAAGAATATGGGTACGGTTATCTTCAGGCGGTGCAGAAGGTTTTCGGAGAATCAGGAGGTAGCCGGGAATGAGTAACAGTTTTTATAAAATGCATTTGAAAGGGTTGATTTAGTGAATTATATTATTGTACAAGCGGGCGGCAAGGGTACACGGATGGAAGGCCTGACAAAAAACAAGCCTAAAGCCCTTGTACCGGTAGATAACCTTCCGATGATATTCCATTTGTTCAGAAAGTTTCCAGATAAGAAATTCATCATTATAGGCGATTACAGATACGATGTATTGGAAAAATATCTTCATGAATTTGCGGATGTGAATTATCGTATGGTCTGTGGAACAGGGCACAAGGGAACCTGTGCTGGGCTGAATGAGGCGATTTCCCACATTCCGTCTAATGAACGCTTTATGCTGATCTGGTGCGATTTGATTTTGCCGGAGGATTATGTAATACCAGAATCGGAAAACAATATCATAGGCATCTCTAAGGATTTTCCCTGTCGGTGGAAATATGAAAACGATAAGTTTTCAGAGGAGCGAAGCACAGAATTTGGAGTGGCAGGGCATTTTATCTTTAATGACAAAAGCATTCTGTCTGATGTGCCGAAGGATGGAGAGTTGGTGCGATGGATGCGTGATAAGGGGTTAAAGTTTGAGGTACAGCCTCTATATAAGACCCACGAGTATGGCCTGTTCAGCGAGTGGGACAAGCTGCCGAAGCTACGCACACGTCCCTTTAACTCCATCAAGATTGAAGGAGACAGGCTATACAAAATTCCTGTTGATGAGCAGGGAAGAAAATTGGCTGTCCGTGAAAAAGCTTGGTATAAAAAGCTTTATGGAATGCATTTTGACAGTATCCCTAAAATATATGATTTTGACCCATTGTGCATGGAGGTTATTAGTGGAAAAAGTATTTATGAGTACTCCTATATTTCCGAGGACAGCAAGAAAAAAATTCTCTCTCAGATTGTCGCCTGCCTGAGATCCGTTCATGCGCTGGAATCCATGGAGGCAGACAGGAACAGTTATTACGAGGCATATATCGGAAAGACCTTTGACAGGCTTGAAAAGGTTCGCAAACTTGTGCCTTTTTCTGATAATAGGACTGTGAGGGTAAACGGAAGGGTATGTCGGAATATCTTCTATTACAGGGAAGCGGTTGAGAAAATAGTGATGCAGTATTTTCCGGCGAAGTTTTGTCTAATTCACGGAGATTGTACCTTTAGCAATTCGATGCTTAGAGGTGATGAAGAACCGGTGCTGATAGATCCGAGAGGATATTTTGGTAATACGGAATTATATGGTGATGCTGCCTATGACTGGGTGAAACTTTATTATTCCTTAGTCAGCAATTATGACCAGTTTAATCTGAAACGGTTCAACTTGGATATATC
>CAYNOE010000369.1:0-3042 GCA_964398745.1 uncultured Lachnobacterium sp. | reverse complement strand
TCGCCAACCCAGTGGTCCTCTTCTTCAATGGCAATTCTGGTCTGGCACGGATTCACTTTTTCACTCAGTGCCCAGTCATTTCCGGTAAAACCCGGCAGCACTGTGGCACGCACACGAAACGAATCCTTTCCCCACGGCTCAATTCTCACTGTCTCGCCCTGATGGTAACAAACCAGGGCTCCATTTTCGTTTTCAAATCTCATGATTTCCCTCCTGAACGTTTTCTTTATCTGTTGCATATCCACTGTTTTGATTATATAATACTACTATAAATCATTTGATTCTACTTATTAACGACTTAAAACTGATACGATAATACTTTTCAGGAGGAAGCCATGCCCGACAAGGAAACACAGGAAAAACGCCGTCACAGCACCCCTTTTATTCCATACAGTCATTATGAATGCCGGATTCCCAAGGACTTCCTCAATGTTCCCATGCACTGGCACAGTGAATTTGAACTTAACTATATTACAGATGGAAAAGGGGATTTTATCTGCGGGGACAAAAAGTTTACTGCAAAAAAAGGAGATTTGCTTATTCTTCCTCCGAATGTACTGCACGCAGCCTACCCGTATCCAGACTGCTGCCTTGTATACCATGCCCTTGTTTTCCACCCGAATATGCTTGGGGCAAACAGCAGCGACCGCTGCAGCGCCGAATGTATCCGTCCAGTCATAAACGGGCGGTTTGAAATAAACAATCCCATCCGTCCGGATTCCGTCAGTTATCCACACCTGAAGGCTTCCATGGAACAGATTTTCTCCTGCGCACTTTCCGACAGCCCGCGGCAGGACCTGCTGTTAAAAAGTGAACTTCTCCGGCTGTTCTGGCTTCTGGAAAACGATGAGCTTTTGATTTGTAAAAAACCACACAAAACCAGTCAGAGCGAAATCATCCGTCCTGCTCTCTGTTATATGGCGGAAAATTATCAGGAAGCTGTTACGCTTGACCAGCTTGCAGCCCTTGCCCATTTGAGCAAAAGTTATTTTATGGGATGTTTTAAGAAAGCGGTGGGTGTCGGGGCAATGGAACATTTGGCGCAGCTTAGGATTAATGCGTCATGCGATTTTCTTTCCAGTACGGACATGCCGGTTGCAGATATCGCATTTCACTGCGGCTACAACAATCTTTCCAATTTCAACCGGCATTTTAAGCGGCTGGTGGGATGTCCGCCGCTGGAATACAGGAAACGGGAGCGGTGAAATTAATTCCTGATTAAATAGTTATATCGAATGATGCACCATTAACATTCACTGCTGGCGGACTCATATTTACCCCGACTCCTGTTTTCACATTTTCAGGCAGTGCAGGCAAATCTGCAACTTTGGCAGCAGATTCTGTGCTGACTTCAGGTGTGACTGCCGGTTCTGCCACCGGGGCAGCCGCTTTTCCCCCTCCTGTATCTGCGATGTGAACCACCGGCATGTCCGCTGCTGCTTCTGCAATCTGGGATATTGCCGTTGCTGTCTGCTCCTGATCCCGCTGAAGCTTATCAAAAAATGCGCGCAGATATCTTGCGTCCGCTTCTGCAATCTCCTGCTGTTCCTTGGAACGGTGCTTGATTTTTAACAGCTTCAAATCTTCCGGATCCATATCGACAGCGGTTTCGCCAACAAGCTCATCTGTCAGATCATCCAAACCAGCGGCTTCCTCCATGGAAAACTTCATCAGCTCTTCAAATTCCATCATCAGCTCATCCAGATCAATGCTCACTTCAGGCGCTGACTGCTGCACTGCTGCTGTAAAGAGTTCTTCCAGACTTTCCCCCTCTGATTCCGCACTATTTTCCGCTCCTGATTTCCCATCAAGGAAATTATTCCACATTTCTGTATAAGCCTGCTCGTCAAGCTTCTTCTGCTCTTCTTTGTCAAATTTATCATTATTTCCATTACACGGACCGCCGCGCTTTACACGTTCTTCCTCCAGAAGATGCCTGACTTTTTTCTTTGCCACGCGTTCAATGGCTTCGGCATGTGTGAGTGCAATCCTCACATATGTATTGTCGTATTCACCGGATACCAGTTTTTTCCGCAAATCCGTTGTCTGACGGCGCGCTCTCCCCGCTGCCTGTCTGGCGCTCATGGAAGTTTTTGCTTTGACAATCTGTGAGGAAACAGATTTAAAGTTATAACGGAATTTTTTGTATTTCTTTTTTGCCTTTGCTTTTTTCGTTCCTGATGAAGATACAGAATTTGAACCGTAACTTCTTTCCGTTTCTACCTGGTATTTTGATGCATCAAATGCCTGACGGGCGGTTTTTGTAACCGATGAACCATCTGTCTGCAAAATTGTTTCTCCCGCATCACCGTCCCCAGTTTCTTCCATGGCATTGGATACGGTGTTTTCTCCTGTACTGCTGCCATCTGCTACAACGCTATTGGATGGAATGGATACAGATTTTCCATTACCATCCAGCACACTCTTCGCCTTCCCGGATGATTCTCTCAGGCTTCCAATATTTTTTGCCGCCATATAAAGCGATAAGTTGTGTTTTACAAGGTAACTTTCATCCTTGGACGGCACCTGCTTACCACGCATAATATTCTGGGCAATCTTCATCAGTTTCACTATATCGACTGATTCTTCTTTGCTGGCAGCTGATTTTTCCTGCTCGCTTTTCATCTGCTCATAGTAAAACCGCAGAAGCGCCTCTTCCGATGGTTGATAGGATTCCTTTGGTTCCGGCAGAACTCCTGCCTTTTGTTTATTCTGATTTTGCTGCACATCTGCAATATTTATTTCATTATTTTTTGCCCCGGATACAAAATCCGTTTGTGTTCCGGTCATCCCCTGAATCTGCATATATTTCACCTCCATGTGATTCATGTAATGTTTTCCGTTAAAGGAATATTACCTATTATTTAATAAAAATATCGGTGAATTGACCAGTAAAATTAACCTGCGCAACAAAAAAAGAGCAGGATATCCCTACTCCAAACCTTACTAAAATAATACATGAAAATCTCATAAGAGTCAAAAATAAAATTTAGTCTTTCCCCCCTATCACAATGCAATATCTTTATAAGCAATTTTATCAAT
>CAYNOE010000368.1:0-3048 GCA_964398745.1 uncultured Lachnobacterium sp. | reverse complement strand
ACACACCAAAGTTCAAAGTAACCATGACGATAATGGTTGCAACAAGTGTATATCCGAATTTCCAGAACAACACATGTTTTTTATCATCAGCTGCTGCCTGGACAACCTTGCGTCCGTTTCTTGTTTTGGGCAGCTTGTCTTCAGACATTATGTCAATATCAGCATCTTTGGCAAGATCCTGGCTGTCCGAGGCATCCACCGGGTTTACCATAATGCTTTCGGTATCACCTGCAAGATGCTGGTTTGCAAACTTACTAAACAGATAATCGTGTGCTGAGTGGTACTCAGCACCAAGCATCAGCATTATGTATGTGAGGTCTGACAGTACCTTATCAGAATTTACCGAAAAAATATTATCAAATGTTTCAGAAAGCCCCATAACATCGCTGTCATTTACATAATTATAGATGTTTCTGCACCCGTACCGCAGACATCTGTCCTGTACTGTTGACTCCACAAGTGCTTCTGTCTGCATATCATACTGCACAAGATGTGAATCATGCACAGTCATAATATGGTAAATGTTATTAAGCTCGAACAGATACACACCATCAACCCTGCACATGAGATGCCGTTCTGTGTACCTGGCATTGTCAATGGAAAGTGAATCTGCAAGCTGCTGGAGTTTCTGGATATCATCCATACTTGTACAGAAAAATCCGTTCCTGTCTGCAATTGCAGTAACACCAAGTGATGTGGAATCAACAAGAACTGAATCTGAAAAACTGCTCGGTATACAGACATTCAGCTCTTGAACACCCTTTGACTTCATCAATGCATACAATCTGCTCAGTGTATCTTCGTCATAATCAAACGTACAATACTGGATTATTGACATATCACGTATAAGGGCATACTTGATATATGACCCAAAATCAACAAAAGCTTTGACCATTTTACTCACCTCCAAGATACTGTATGTCAAAACCCTCGGTACCACTCTGTGTAGTGTTATCTACTGGTTTGGCTTCCTCAGGCTGCTGTGTGGCTGTTCCCTCAGCATCCGCTGTAAACTCACTTGAAACATCAGACATACCAACTGTGATTGGTGTGACATACACAGTCACTGTCTTATTTGCTATATCAAAATTTACTTTTGAAAAAGGAACGTCTGTAGATGTGATGTACTTAAAAACATTGCCCATATCATTGTAGGAAGCTGTAATAGCAATCCTTGATACAGTATTTGTGAAGTAGGCAACCTCGCCAGTATCCTTGACACTTATAATATCCTCATAGTCACCCATACTATTCTTTGACTGTGCTGTAATACTTTTCATTTTTAAAATATCGGTATTTAGGAAACTCTCAATAAGCTCTGTATTTGTCCCGTATTTTGCAACTGGAAGAGATGCAAATACTGCATCTGCGTTATTTAACTCATCTCTCACTTCCTGCTCTTGTGTTTTGATTTTGTTCACCAGTGTATTCTTTTTCTGTAACTGCAAAGCTGAAAATGCAGCACAACATACACCTGCAAGTATTGTAATAAATAAAATTATGCGTTTCATAAAACTACAATATCCTCCTCACTTTCTGTAAGCTGTGTGGATGCTGCATCACCAAGATAATCAGTTGGCATCTTGGCATTTTTCAGAATCTCTTTTACACCTTTTATGGAAATTGATGACCTTGGGAATGCCGATAGATCCTCAACAAGCGGCTCAATCACCGACTCTGTGTCAGTTACAAGCCACTTTACGTAGGAATCGTCATACTCATAGTCATACCGGCAATACACACCGGAAAACATGGAATGAATTTTTCTGTTTTCGTCAGTATGCTGTACACGATGTTTTTCATGAACAGTCACCAGTTCAGAAACCTGCCCATTTGTCGGCATAGCCCTCCGCTTTGTAACTTGTCCCAGCTTTTGCCGTTTTTGCTGATCATGTCTCGTTTTCTTTTTAATATCATTTGGAATTTTACTCATGTCGTGATGACTCCTTTCCTATTTATAATATGCTGTCCAGGCAGCCCAGTGACAGTGCCCCGTTTTTTACAGCATCAAGCAGATAATCCTCCAATGCTACATGGCGAGAACATACGGTATCATGTAGAACGACCTCCATCTGGTATGGTTCATTACATTTCAGTAATGCACTTATAAGATTCTGGTCAAAAACAATGTGTTCGGCGTATGGCTGGTTCTTACCAACAATTCTGCCGGTATGATTACACTTCTCGCAGCCCATATTTACATACGCAAACTGGACATTATGCTTCATCAGAAATTCTCTTTTACGGAAATCATCTATGTCAGCAACCATAATTTTTCGTAGACAGTGTGGACAGGGCACACTAAACATCTTCTGGTTAAAGACAGCGTTTATTTGACTTATTACATCCCTATAGCTGCTTCCATAGTACTCCTTTAATCTGTATGGAAGCATCCAGATTCTGTCAAGATGCATAGTGGTAATTACATGTATTGAACTGTTCACAAGATCCTGAACTGCAAATGCTACCTCTTTATTTGGTATCTCATTCAGAAATGCAACATTCACATCCTGCTTCTTAGACATGCGGACAGCGTTGAGCAGTACGTTCTCATCATTGGCATAATCCACCTGTGATACCGGCATTATTACCTCAATAGGATATTCATAGGAAACAACTTTAATTGGCTGCTTCACCATTTCATTCTCGATTGCAAAAGCTGTGGTATTCTTTCCAGTACGGATTGCTCCGGTTATCAGTGTTATCCCGCTTCTTTTTCGTGTAACATATCGTAGGTCATCCATAACACTTTTTGCAAAACCCAGCTGGTCAATTGTAAAGGAAACAGTATCTTTTTTCTGAATTCTTATCACATAGTGAAAACCATCAAGACACTTATTTGCACTTATACGAAGCTCAGCAAGGTTTGTCCCGAAAATATCCTTTGCTAGTGCAGTAATGCCATCTGGACTGTTTAAATCCAGCGAGGCTGTGCTCGTTTTTGCTTCAACAAGTTTCCCTATCATCTCCTTGTTGAGACGTTTGTTTATCTTAAACTTTGTGTATTCCTGCAACTCTGCATCAATACGGAAAGATACGGTGTATGTT
>CAYNOE010000367.1:0-3059 GCA_964398745.1 uncultured Lachnobacterium sp. | reverse complement strand
ATGACAAGCGGAAACAAAAAAATACATTCCAGCCACATGATATTCCAGCTGTATGCCGCCATATAGCCCGACAGCGCATACGCCGTGGAAAAGGCGAGCGCCGGAATTACCTGGTTTTTATGAAGTCTTCCGTCCTTTCCCACAAAATGGTAATGGCACTTTAAAAATATGAAAAATGTCAGCCCGCAAAGTGCAATTTTTACCAGAACAAGCAGCGTCATAAATTCAATCACATAACTTTTCGGGCAGAATATAATCAGAAAATTCAGGGGGCTTGCCAGATAGTACGCATACAGCGATACAAAATCAGAGCCCATTCCCAGATTCCACGAATACTGAAAGCTTCCCCCGTGACGCAGTTTTTCCTGGAATTCCATAAAAAACGGACAGTACTGGTGATACATATCTATATGAAGGATACAATTGTCCCCGAAGGGATATACACCGTTTCCAATACAGATGATAACGCATATGATAAACGGCAGAAGAAAGGCTGCCGCATATGGAAACGCCCTGTGGTTTAAAATTTGCTTTATTTTCATGTCTTCACTCTTTCATTTCCTGAAATAACCGGTAATACTGGAGTTTTTTATAGGTTTCCAGCCCGCTTTCGTCCGCGTTTTTCGTCTTTGTCTGTCCCGCAGCGGAAAAAACCGGATAATCCTGCTTCAAATCCATCAGAAAGTTCTGATAGGGGCTTAACGGCACACCAGCCACCTGAAATACATCTGCCGCAAGATAATTCAGGCTCGTATCCTGCTTTACAGCATCTTTTATTTCATAATTTGCCCAGATAAGATAGGGGACAAGATAACGTTTTTTCTGGTCTGCCTCTGACAGGCTGGAGCTATCCCTGCCAGTCGCCCGCAAAACGGGAGCCGCTACCGTATTGTTCGGCTGGTGGTCCCCGAAAAATACAATTACGGTTTTTTCTTCCTGTCCCGAAAAATACTGCAGTAATTCTTCCAGTGCCTCATCGCTCTTTTTAATAAGCGACAGGTACTGGTCAAGCGCGCTGTTTTTATGGCGGGAATGGACTTCCCCCTTAAAATCCGGGTATTTTTCTGTGTAACCGCCGTGATTCTGCATGGTTACATTGAAAATAAACGCCGGTTTCCCCTTTTCCTTCGCTTCATAAGTTTGGATGATATGCTGCATGTCAGAAGCATCACTGACATATTTGCGCAAATACCCCCTCGGGACATAATCCGGAAGAAAACTCATATGTTCAAACCCCATAAGCGGATATACCTCATCCCTTTCCCAGCCGCCCGCCTGATACGGATGCTGTGCATATGTTGCATACCCGAGGGATTTCAGGTAACTGGCAGCGGAAGGCGTTTCGTTATGGATATACTGCTGGTAGGGAATGCTCCCCGCCGGTAAAAACGCCATCGTATTTCCGGTCAGGAACTCAAACTCGGAATTAGCAGTATTGCCGCCGCATACCGACACCTGCGCATAGCCGGTAATGGTGTTTTTTTGTCCTTTCTGCATCCTGTGCATAAACGGCATATAATCTTTATCAGCTCCCACATCACCCAGCACCGCCAGATCCGAAAAGGCTTCATCCATGATTACGATAATATTGGGCAGTTCATCCGTTTCCACGGTCTGCGCGTTTTCATATTCTTTTAACAGCCCCGCCGCTTCTTCTGCACTGTAGCCTTTGGGCTGTTTTACAACTGCATAGGCAAGGTTCATCGTAAAAGTCACTGCCATGCCGTTTACTTTTGTCATGTATGCCGGCGTAAACTGAAACGGATACAGTCTGTGCCCAAGCTGGAAGCTTTCGTTCTGCAGCGCGTCTGCAAACAGACTGAGAAACACAAGAACCGCTGCCGCACATGCAAAGCGGAACTTTAATTTTATTTCCGGTACATGCTTTAAAAAAAATGCAAGCACGAACAAAACGGCAAACCCGGCTGTCACAATAACGGTTCTTTTGTCCGGCGTAAAATCATAATTTGAAACAACCGACTTTGCTGTTTTTATGGAAAAAACGTCCCACGGCACAAACGGCGTGGAGCGGAATTTCATGACATAATGGTTTGTCAGTCCGAAAACCATTGCAAGAATTAGCTCAATGCGGACTGCAAAGTGCATTCTGTCTGTCATAAAATAAAAAAACCATGCAAGCATCTCAAACAGCACGATATTGAAGAGCTGTGCCTGCACCCGCACCTCTGCAAACGGGTTATGCTCATAGCTTTCCATCAGGTAAAATGCCAGAACCGGATACAGAAAAAAAAGAAAAGCCTGTATTGCTTTCCAGGTTTCCGGTCCCCGGCGGCTTGTTTGCATTTCCACTTCTGTAACGGCTGATCCTGATTCTTCCATAAAAGCGCAGTTCCTTTCTTTCCATGGCGAAATCCGGCATGGCGAATCCCGCCTTTGCAGCCCGCGGCAAAATGCGCGAACCTCTAAACAGTAACAAGTGTACCACAACCTTGCACTTTTTTGAAGAATTTCATAAAAAATTCAGTAATTGGACAGTACAAGCCGCTCCCTGTATACACTGTCCATACTGTCAATCACACGGCGTGCCTGCCCGTAACGCCTGGGGTTTATGGAAATGACCCAGATGGTATCCGCCCCTTTATATTCCTCCCGCCTGAAAAACGGAATTTTTTTACTGCTTTTTGTAAATGGAATCTGCTGCTCCAGAAGCGCCGCGGCAGTTTCATTGCTTACGCGGTCATTCGTAGTACGGCACAGTTCCACATCATTATCCTTATAATTACCCAGTTTCATTAACATGTTTTGTCCTCACTTCACTTTTATCTGTATTTTTTTACCAAGCCCTCCTGCCACCTTGACCATAAATTCCAGGCTTGGATTATATTTCCCGCTCTCCAGGCGGGATATGTTTGATTTTTTTGTCCCAACCAGTTCTGCAAGATTTTCCTGTGTCATCCCCTGTTCCTTCCGAACCCTGCGGAACTGCTCTGCAACCTCCTGCAGCGGGGAACTGTTTTTGTCCATATTCTTCTCTGCCCCCCGTTTTTATCATGGTTGGGAATTGTCTGCTGTGCGTTAAGGGGATTGTTTTCCACCTG
>CAYNOE010000366.1:0-3074 GCA_964398745.1 uncultured Lachnobacterium sp. | reverse complement strand
CCGCATCAATCAGGGGAATCTGATAACGGGAAGCTCCCAGTATCAATAATTTTTCTGTCTCCGGTAATGCAATGTCAGCTTCCCATTTAGATATGGACTGCCTGCTAACGTTACATACTGCTGCAAGTTCTTCCTGTGTCATTCCGTTTGCTTTTCTTAGCTCTATAATTTTCTCAGATAATTTCATTGTCAGCCTCCTTTTATTAATTTTTATTATACAGAAAAACAATGCTTTTTACCACCAACAGGAAAGTGCTTTTGGGCAACCTCCGGTTGCAAATAAAAGAGTTTGGGGGGGTGTTTTATTTATTTCTATCCTTTTGGAACTGGAAGTTAATGACATTACACGTACACGTATAGTATAATAAACAAAAGACGCTTATTATACTGCGCTAAACATAAAAAATTATAGCCAGGAGGTCAAAAATGTTAATTTTTTCTGCATTAACCTGCTCAATTATCACTTTTTTAATGGGTGTTCTTCATCTTTTATTATCAATGGGAGCGCCCATTGGTGAATATGTATTGGGAGGACAAAATAAAGTTATTCCCATCAATAAAAGATGGATTAATGTTATTCTTACATTTATTTTTTTATTTGTAGGAGTACTTTATCTGGGCAAAGCTATCCTTTTTCAGTTTTCAGAAATACCGTCTAAAGTCATAATGATTGCATACTCGCTATTTTTGGCATATGCAATTATTGGCAATATCTTTTTTACGAAAAGCAGGAAAGAAAAAGCAATGATGATACCAGCTTCTGTTATTGGCTTTATAAGTAGTTTATCAACACTTCTATTGAGTTGGTAATACTGCAATCAGACTATCAAAAAGGAGATTTCCATGACCACGAAAGAAAAGAAAGCAATTGTCATAAAAGAAGCCATTACGCCGGCGTTCAAAGAGGCGGGATACCGCACAATTGGACAGACATATTACCGTATGCAGGAGGAGTGCTGCATCGTGGTAAAACTGCAGAGCTCACATTTTAATTCCGCTGCCACGGGATTTACGTTCTGGTTCCATATTGAAGTGCTGCCGAAAGAGACCTCAAAAGAAGATCTGAAGACATGGAACGCATCGGGTTCCTCAGATATCCACGAATCACTTCTGCTTCCGGACTGTGGTTACCTTCATCCGTACAGAAGCTCTTTGGGATACCAGATAGACGGCTATAAAAATTATATGCCGCAGGATATGGATGTGGAGGATATAAAACTAAAGATTGGAAGCGATTTTCACGAACTGATCCTGCCGCAGCTTGATGAAATAAAAACGCCTGGCGATTGGGCTGCACACAAAAAGGAATGGAAAGAACGCGAAAATACGCAAAGAGTCCGTCTGTTAAGGTATTTTTCTTCAGCACAGATGAGCGCCGTCGTACCGGAAATGATACCAAAGCTACGGGATACGCAGCAGCGGTTTAATCTGCCGTCGGAAATAATACGGGAAAACGAAGCCATTTATCACCAGATTCAGGCGCTTTCCGAATGGCCAAAAGACAATAAATGGAAATTTATTCTGTCATCGCTGGCATAAAACAGAACTTTCTCATAATTTGCCTGCCCTGACCAGCAGGAAATCCGGCTTGTGAAACAAGTCGGCATACTTCGGATATTCCTGCAGGATTTCTTCTGTAGGGCATGGCTCAACCAGCTTTTCAACCGTAAACCCCGCCCCTGTCAAAGTATTTAGTATTGTAGAAAATGTCCGGTGGTACTTCTTCACGCCTTCTACAAACCACTCCGATTCCCGTTCACCCTCAAGCGAATAATTTGCAAGATTAACATATAATTTCTTACCCTTTTCATCCTTTGTCCAGCGGCTTCCGCCCGAAAAACATGTATTCAGCGGATGTTCCTGTGAGAACACAAACGTACCGCCCTCCTTCAGCAGGTCATATACATTATGGACAAGTCCTGCATAATCTTCTACATAATGAATTGCAAGGGAACTAATTACAACATCAAATTTCTCTGACAGTCTGTTTATTTCTTCCATCGGCATATTAAGATATGTAATCATTGGATTACTGTTTTCGCGCTCTGCAATTTCCAGCATCTTCTTTGAAATATCAACGCCCACCACTTTTTGGGCGCCCTGCTTAATAAACTTTATGCAGTGTTCCCCATATCCGCACCCAAGATCCAGAATTGTCTTTCCTTCCAGCTTTGGAAGGAGCGAAATTAAAGCCGGAATTTCAAACAGATTATTTGCGTTCACTTTCTGATTCCGGATTTCTTTGTATCCTTCAAAAAAGATTTCATTGTCAAAAATATTCTGCATTGCCATTTTTCGCTGCCTCCCCCATACAACACCAGCCGTTTCTATATTATTCAGTATATATCAGCCTTTCCTGATTGTCCAGTATCCATTATACGCGAACCCGTCATCCTGACTAAGCATCAGGGCTTTTGACTCTTTCCATCCAAATTCTGCAGCGGCGGCTGCCCGCTCCACTGCATAGACCGGAATCTTTGTAATAATTTCATCGCAGCCAAACAGTTCATATGCAGGCGGAATAATAATGCCAAAAAGCTCACCAAGAACTTCCTTTTTCTCATAGCTGCTCCCAACATCCAGCCGCAGCACTCCCACTCCATCAAACGCATCCTCTGCTGTCCGGTGAAACATTTCAACCGAACCGACTGCCTTATCCTCCTGCCTGTCGATTACCGTCCAGCGGACAAACCATCCTTTTTGGTATGCCTCGCACCAGAAATCAACCGCCTGCTCCATCCGTTCCCTGGATGGATAATAAAAATTGTCTCCGTGGCAGTTATCGCTGTTGAAAAAAGGCAGCGCATTTTTGTCGCTGTAAACCTGCAGCAAATCAGTTGCATCAGCCTTTGTTATAAGGCGCAGCCTGAATTTTTCATTCTCCAGAACCGGACAGTTTTCGTATACATTAATTTGTTCCATGGTAATAATGTACCTCCTGGTATAATAATGGTGTAGTCAATCCCTTTTATCGTCTGAATATATTTCGGACTGCTGGGATTTTCCTCTATTTTTTTCCGTAGGCGGCTGATTATCGCCATAATATTGCTGTCATCATAGAAATATTCTTCTCC
>CAYNOE010000365.1:0-3080 GCA_964398745.1 uncultured Lachnobacterium sp. | reverse complement strand
ATTTTAAAAAATGGAAATATTTTGTCGATGACAGAGGATGGAAAAAGAATAAGAGGAAGTGCAGTGGCATCAGCAGGAGGAAAGATCATAGCCTGTGGAAGTGATGCGGAAATAAATAATTTGCAAGGTCCTGAAACACAAGTCATAGATTGCAGGGGCAATACAATTTTACCAGGTCTGTGTGATGCGCACTGTCATCCGTCAGGAGCAGTAGAAATGAGCGCAGGCTGTGATCTTTTTGGCGTATATATCAGGGAAGGACAGACGGCGGATCAGGTAGTGGAAAAGTACACGGAACGGTTAAAGTCATATATCGTCCAAAACCCCGATATGCAAATCATCAAGGGCGCGGGCTGGATTTTCGGTAACTTTTCTGAGGAGCGATTACCAACGCGGCATGACTTAGACAAAATATGCGCGGACAAGCCTATGGTTTTGCGATCTTTCTGTGGACATCTGTTATGGGTTAACACCAAAGCGCTTGTGTTATCAGGAATTGATGAAAATACGCCGGATGTATATGCAGGGAAGATTTACAGGGGAGAAAACGGATATCCATTGGGCGTTTTTAAAGAGATTGAAGCGAAGAAGCTGATCGAAAAAAACTTGCCGGGTTATGGATTGTCAATAGAAGAATACAAACAAGGAATACTTGATTATCAGCGGAATCTTGCTAACAAATATGGCGTGACGATGCTGCAAGACTGTGCATATAACAGCAATGCTGTGGAAGCATATAAACAATTAGCAAAAGAAGGTAAACTAACGGCGCGGTTTCGAGATGTGTACCTTGTTGAACCTGTGGGGTATGAAGAAAAGCTAAAGCAATGGGTGAAGCGAAAGGGAACGGATAATGTTGACATGGATTTTCGGATTGACACGGTAAAAATGTTCGCGGAAGGACCCTTCGCATTGCTAGAGCCTTATGAAAAATCTTTCCTGGAGGAGAATGGATTTCCCGATGATTACAATGGTGCATTATTTTGGAAAGATGAGGATTTTGCAAAAGCTGCTGCGGAGGCAATGAAAGCCGGATTTAATGTACATATTCACGCGATGGGAGATAAAGCGGTTAAACAAAGCGTAAATTGCCTTGCGAAGGCTCAGCATCAAAGCGGCGCTGGCGGCAGGAATATCATCGCCCACCTGATGTTGATAAAAGGTGAAGATGTTGAACTTATGCGCCAGGAAAAGATCATTGCTAATTTGCAGCCACGCTGGATGGCATATGAGGGAGACATAGCTGCTTCTGCCAAGCTGATGGGAAACAAGCGCGCACAGGCATGTTATCCGCAAAGGACTTTTTGGGATCACGGGATCAAGGTGGCTTACGGAACGGATTATCCGGTAACACCGCCGCCGGATACGATGCATGAAATACAATGCGCGATGACAAGGGAGGTATTTCCGGAGATTACGGATTATGAACTTTTCAAAGGAAAAGTTTTAGGCAATGAAGAGCCTGCCACACTGGAAGAAGCAATACAAGCGCTTAGCATAAACGGTGCATACCAGATGATGATGGAAAAAGAAACGGGAAGCCTGGAAACGGGAAAATCAGCAGATATTGTTTTGTTAGATTCTGACCTGGAACGCATTCCGGTAGAAGAAATATATAAAGTAAAGGTTGTAAAAACAATTTTTAAAGGAAAAGTAGTATACGAAAAGGAGGATTGAAGCAATGAAAAAGGAACAGACATTGAATTATGGTGATAATGCGCTGGGCAGTGCGCCGGTCAATAAACTTTTTTGGGCGTATATTGGCAACGGTCTGCTTTACACATTTATCATGGTATTACAAGGACAGTTTGACGGAATTTTTATCGGAAATGGCGTAGGGACGATGGGGCTTGCGGCGATAGCGATCTGCGCTTCCGTGCAAATTCTTTCAGGTGCAACCCAGTTGCTTTTCGTCATGGGCGGCAGCTCGCTTGCGGCGGAAGCATTAGCAAGGGGAGACGAAGAAGAGGCCAGGGAATACTATGCGATCAGTACAGTAACATGTTTTATGTTAATTGGAATTATCAGCATCATATTGATAATTTTTGTAACGCCCGTGTCAAAGTCGCTCGGTGCGGATGAAGCGACGCTGCCATATGTGAAGCAGTATATGATATGGTTTATGATATTTCTCGCACCGACGACAATGGGATTGTCTGCGGTTCAATTCTTTAATGTTGAGGGTAAACCGTCGATGGTATCAAAATGGATGATCGTTGCTACAATAATTGGAATTATAGGGGAATATATTCTGGTCTTAAAATTGAATTTGGGAATTCCAGGAGCATGCATAGGCGTTTCCATTCCATCATTTATTCTTTGCTTTACAATGGTGAAATTCCAAAAGGATAAAAATTCAATTTTCAAAATTAGAAAACAAGATTTCGTACCGGATTTTAAAAAGTTTGGCAAGGTTATCATGCGGGGGCTTCCGTTCTGCTTGGTGTCGCTTAGCGCTGCTTTTACCGTAGGGGTAATCAACAATGTCAGAGCCGGGATGAAGATGGATGTTGTTCATGGAGCGGCATATGGTGTTTGTCAGGGTTATTTCAAGGGCGGCGTGTCGATTTTGCTGCAAGGCGTGTTCAAAGGATTCGCACCGCTGTTCTCGTATAATTACGGAGCAGGGCTTTTCGATAGATGTGCGAAGATCATGAAAATGTACTTGGTCAGGACGATTTTAATCATGGCAGCAATTACGGCATTATTGATAGCATTTTCAAAACCACTGGGAATGTTATTCACAGGCGGTAATGAAGAGGTTGCAGGTTACATCAGCATCGTTACACTGGGATATCTCGGTTTATTTTCACTGGGAACGGCTTGCCAGATCGCAGGTGCGTATTATATGTGCATTGGCAAAACGCTAAAGAGTTTTTTGATTGGAAGTTCACGGCAGTTCTGGATCATGATTCCTGTCTGCCTGATCATGAGCAAGCTTGCATCCTCAGCGGAAGGATTTTTCTTCTTCGGAATGATTTCCGATGGTATTGGCGGCGTTCTTGCGATTATTCTTGCCGCAAATATTATCGGAAAACTTGGAAGGAAACAGCAAGAACCGAGAATAGATGATGGAGAAA
>CAYNOE010000364.1:0-3092 GCA_964398745.1 uncultured Lachnobacterium sp. | reverse complement strand
AAGCATCAGTTTCAATAAGTACATCACTGTCCGGAAGTTTGCGCACAATTTCTGAAAATATTTTTGCATCCAGTGCAATTATGCCGCGTTCTGTAATTTCCCCCTCAATTCGTGTTTCGATTCCAAGCTCCATATCATTGGCCATTAATTTAATTTCAGAAGCAGAGGCATCAATCAAAATACACTCAAGGATTGCCATTGTGGTACGGGTTGGAACTGCCTTGGAAACAATATTAACTCCCTTAAGCAGGTTCGCTTTTGAACAGATCAGTTTCATTTGAAAACTCCTTCCTGGTTTAAATAAATATATAAAGATATTCGTAATAATAATAATAGGGGCTGTTCATATGTGAATAACCTCTGCCGTGCTTTTATGCAGGCACTTTTGCGGACTTGATAACCAGTCTTAAATCCCGTGAAGTAAAAGAGGATTATCTGGACAAGTCTGTGAATACGTTCATGCAGAAAATTATCCTGAACCATCCTGCCAGCAATGTTCACATGTCATCCACTGTGGATAAACGTGAATAAGTTGAAGATGCTTTCGCTGTCAGGTATGGTATAACAGATATATTATAATAGGAAGAAACTAATTTGGATTAATCTTTTTCTTTATAGTTTCTATCGCATTTCTTGTTGTTTCGTTGTTTTCATATTCCGCTGTGATTTTTTTAATTCCATGAATGATGGTGGAATGGTCACGTCCCCCAAGCAGGACGCCAATGTTTTCAAGCGGACTTTCGGTTAAGGCTTTGCACAAGTACATTGCAATCTGCCGCGGTTTTGCCACATCACTGCTTCTGGTTTTTGATATCATCTGGTCAACCGAGATATGGTAATGCTCAGAAACAACCTCTATAATAAGCTGCGGTGTGATTTCCCTTGGCTCGTCTGGTGTGATGATGTTTGCAAGTTCTTCCTCTGCAATTTCCATTGTAATAGGAAGGTGTTCCATGTTGTTGTATGCAAGCAGTTTGTTTAAGGCTCCTTCAAGCTCACGGACGTTTGACTTTATGTTGTTTGCTATGTAGCTGAATACTTCATCATCCACGTTGAAATTGTCTGTTTCTGCTTTTTTGCGCAGAATGGCCATCCTTGTTTCATAATCGGGAATTCCGATATCTGCCATCAGTCCCCATTCAAAGCGGGAACGTATCCTTTCTTCCAGAGTCTCCATTTCTTTCGGAGGCTTGTCAGATGTAAGGATAATCTGCTTTCCTTGTGTCTGCAGGGCATTGAAGGTATGGAAGAATTCCTCCTGCGTACTTTCTTTTCCTATGATGAACTGGATATCATCAATCATAAGGACGTCCGCCGTGCGGTATTTGTCCCGGAATTTTGTCATTGACAGGGCATTTCCATTACGAATGGATTCGATTACTTCGTTTGTAAATTCCTCAGAGGTAACATAAATTACCTTTGAATCAGGGTTCTGCTTCAGTATGAAGTGCCCTATGGAATGCATTAAATGCGTTTTTCCAAGTCCCGGTCCCCCATATATATAGAGTGGATTGTATGCTTCTCCCGGTGATTCTGCTACCGCAAGGGAGGCAGAATGGGCAAAACGGTTATTGTTTCCCACGACAAAGGTATCGAATGTATAGTTTGGATTCAGATTCGAATTATCTCCGGTAACGGCAGCTGTGTTTTTTAAAGGTTTGTGGTTTCCTTTAAGTTTTTTCGCCTCTTCCGGAAGTATAAATTTTATCTCGTATTCAATTTCAGTAATTTCTACAATTGCTACGCGGAGCGGTGCAAGGTATTTTTTTGAGATATATCCTAATGCCATCTGTTCGGAAGGAACCAGAATGTAAAGGGTATTTCCTTCAATTGCGAAAACCTCCAGCGGACGTATCCATGTATCAAAGGATACTTCACTGATTTCATATTCCTTCTTTACGGTGTTTAGTATTTCATCCCATTTCTCTATAATTTTATCCATTAAAATTTTATTCTCCACGGTTTTGTATAAAATAGAACAGTTATCCATAATTCTACATATACTATAGTACACCATTTTGTCCTTTAAATCAACGATTAAAGCGTGTTTCTCGTGCAGAAAAGTTATACACCCTTGTTTTGTCTGCTTACATTTGGACTGGCGCGTTTATCCATGAAATATATACAAATTATCAACAAGTTATCAACAAAATGAGGATAACTTTTGGAGATTTAGTAAAATAAAAATATGGAAAAAATGGTATACTATATATGGTAGTTGTTTATTTTTAATGATTATATATGGTATCCTAATTATAAAATTTTTAAAAAGCCTTGATTTTACTTGACTTGGAGAGGTTTTTTGATATATAATTCGTATTGATGTTTTTGTAACTATTGGATTACGGAATAGTCAAATTTTAAGGATAGGGGAGGTGGAAAAGTATGAAGATGACATACCAGCCAAAAAAGAGACACAGATCCAGGGTTCATGGTTTTAGAAAGAGAATGAGTACTGCAGGCGGCAGAAAGGTATTGGCTGCAAGAAGAGCAAAAGGCAGAAAGAAATTATCAGCTTAGGCCACAATTTTGTGGTCTTTTCTTCTTTTATGATGAATCTTAAGAGGAGAATTATGAATGAAGTTTTCGGAATCATTGAAGAAAAACCGTGATTTCCAGACTGTGTACAAAAAGGGAAAGTCCCGTGCAAACAGACTGCTTGTAATGTATATACTGGAAAATCATACGGAAAAAAACAGATTAGGTATATCTGTTAGTAAAAAAGTTGGAAACAGTGTTGTCAGACATCGTGTAACTCGCCTGGTTCGGGAGAGTTACAGACTTATGGAGGACAGATTTCACAGTGGACTGGACATTGTGGTGATTGCAAGGGCAGGTGCGCGTGATGCATCTTATCATGATATAGATAAAGCCATCCGGCATCTTGGAAGCCTTCATAAGATTATCAGTTAGACTAATAATTAAGAAAGAAAAGAAGATGGAATTGTGTTGAAAAAATTTATGATTGGAATCATTAAATTGTATCAGAAATATTTATCTCCCATGAAATCAACCAGATGTCCTTATTATCCGACCTGCTCCTGCTATGGACTGGAAGCAGTGCAAAAATACGGTGCGGTCCGCGGAGGGGC
>CAYNOE010000363.1:0-3096 GCA_964398745.1 uncultured Lachnobacterium sp. | reverse complement strand
TTAAACCGGTCATAATGCAGCGGCGCAATATCCACATCCGTACTTCCGGTCAGCATCAGTTTTGTAAGCTGCTCCCCGACTGCCGGTGCTATTCCAAACCCATGTCCGGTAAACGCACATGCCGCATACAGTCCCGGGACCTCATCAATGCTGCCAAGCACCGGCACGCCGTCCGCACTTTTGTCGCTCCATCCTGCCCAGGTCCGGACAATCTTGGCGTCTGCCAGGTCCGGGAAATACTTCATAATACCCCGGCAGATACAGGACGCTGTCAGGCTGCTGGTTACCGGAGTTCCGTTATCCTTATTAAAAGGTTCCAGTCCCGAAGAACCACCGAACACAAAGGAACCGTGCTTTGTCTGGTGTCCGTAAAAATCCGCTTCCGCCGTTCCAAGCATCTGGTCAAACATATGCGGCTCGGCCTCCGTAACCAGACATTCCAGCAGGGACTGTGACATTGGCACGTCTATTCCAACACTTCCAAGAATCTCGCGGCTGTGCAGTCCTGCCGCCACCAGAATTTTTTCGCCCTCATAAACGTTGTTTTCTGTTACAACCTTTCGCACCCTGCCGCGGACCATCTGAAGGCTGGTCACCTTTTCGCCTGTAATAAAACGTACCCCCAGCTTCCTTGCTGTCTTGTAAAATCCAAGTGTGGTTGTCAGCGGATTCGCATGACCGTCCGTCGGACACCAGCTTGCCACAGTTACCTCGTGGGACAAATACAGATTAATCTGTCTTACCTCGTCCCCGTCAATCATTCGCACATCCAGCCCGCAGGCGCGCGCCCTATCTGCCAGGTCGGTAAGAATCTGTGCATGCTTTTCGTTTTTTCCCAAACGAAGATTTCCGTCCTGATGATACTCGCAGTCCACCTCCAGTTCCTCGGATAACGTCGGCCAGAGATTTCTGATTCCATACATGGCAAGCGGAAGCTCCCTTGGGTCGCGTCCTGACTGACGCACACCGCCGCCGTTTCTGGAAGAACCGCCGTCGCCGATATGGTCGCTGCCTTCCAGCACGATTACGCTGCTTCCTGCCTTTGCCAGGTAATAGGCCGTGGCACAGCCGATGACTCCGCCGCCAATAATAATTACGTCTGCACAGTTATTCATTTAAATCGCCCCCTTTCGCCTCGTTCCCCAGTATGCGCATCTCAATCGGACGCATCGGAACACGGGAAGTTGCCGGCTCCAGTTCTGCCGGGGATACATGAAGCTCCGCCGCCACAATGCTTTTTACCAGCTTTGCACAGGTCTGTCCCTGGCACAGTCCCATGCCGGTTCTCAAATATCTGCGGATTTCCGTCAGCGTGAACATTCCCTCATGAACCGCTTTACGGATTTCCCCTTTCGTAATTTCCTCACAGCGGCAGATAATTCTGCCGTCATCCTCTGCCGGAATAAATTCCCCGATATCCCTTGAACGGTCATTTACTTTATTCATAACTGTCTGTCCTTTCTTAATTCTGCAATTCAGGCACTGCCTGCTGGTTTTTGCCGTTTGTTATACTTGCTCCTGCACAAAAAACCGCGCCTTATCCACATAGTCCACGGGAACCTTCATCGTCAGCAGGTTTGTTTTGTCGTATGCCGGTACACTTTTTATGGAAATCACCTCTGCATCACAAACCATCTGCCCATTTCTTCCAAGTGCAATTCCCTTTGTTCCTGCTGCCGGAAGCGGGAGAAATTCATATGGAATCGTTACACTGGCGTAGCCATCTTCAAAGGTTTCATCCACAAGGAAAATTGCCTGCCCGGAACAGCTTGCCACGCACATGCCGCAGCCAATGCAGTTTGCTGCCGGATTCACAGACGGCAGGGACGTGATTTTTTCACCAATCCGGATACAGCCCTTCGGACACGCATCCTGGCATGGGTTACACGGAATATTCTGAGTACACTCCATGACCGGATGCACACCCACGGCATGGGTAAATCCCGGAAACCGTGTAATTTCCTCGTCTGTAACATATCCGTGCTTCAGCAGGTTTTCAGAAACAAGAATGTGTTCTTCCGTTTCCGTAATGTTTTTTCCACGGTTTTCAGGCGCAAACATTCCCTGCCTGAGTCCGTCTAATGCAGCGTCCAGCTTTGCAAGCTCCATATCCAGTTCTTCCTTTCCAATAAATCCCAGATATTCCGCCGCAGCAATTCCCGCCATGCGTCCCTCGATCATGGCAGAGCTTGCTTCTTCAATTCCTGACACGTCGCCTGCCACAAACACTCCCGGAAGAGAAGTCCTTCCACAGGAATCACAGATCGGAACCTGTCCGCCGCGCCTTGGATTGTCCTCCATATCACAGCCTGCCATCTTTAAAAGCTGTGACATTGGGGAAAGTCCGACTGCCAGGCAGATGGTATCCACGTCAAAATGCTTTTCCGTTCCCGGAATAAACTTAAAATTGTTATCCACCTCGGCAATCGTAACGCCCGTCACGCACTCTTCACCTTCGGCTCTTACAATGGTATGTGACAGATAAAACGGCACTCCCGTCCTTGCAACTTTTGCCGCGTGTACGCCGTAGCCGCCGACTTTCGGTGCAGCATCCACCAGCGCAACGACTTCACAGCCGCACTGCATAAGCTGGAAGCTGACAACCAGCCCGACATTTCCGGAACCAAGCATAAGAATCTTTTTTCCCGGCTTTACGCCGTGAAGGTTCATCATGGTCTGCGCCGCCCCTGCTCCAATCACGCCCGGAAGCGTCCAGCCGTCAAAGGTTACCATGTTTTCGGCAGCTCCGGTGGCAATGATAATACTGTCCCCTTTGTAATGCCGAACTTCCTCACCGATTTTTACCACAACCTCCCGGTCCTGGTAAAGACCGATTACCGTTGCATTCAGAACTGTTTTTACTCCTGCTGCCTCCGCTTCTTCCAGGAGCTGCTGTCCGATAACAAAACCACGGATCTTTGCCTTATGCTCTTTGGAGCCGAAAAATTTATGTATCTGCTTAAAAAGTTGTCCGCCGGGCTTTTCGTTTTCATCAAATACCACAACCTTAAGTCCGCGCTTTGCCGCTTCAACCGCTGCTGACAGTCCTGAAGGGCCTGCCCCAACGATAATCAAATCGTATCTTTTCATATCTGT
>CAYNOE010000362.1:0-3106 GCA_964398745.1 uncultured Lachnobacterium sp. | reverse complement strand
TAAAACTCCTTAATCACAGAAGCCCGCCCCTTATTCTCCCAGGAATCAATCTCTGAAAGCGTAAGCGGCGGCGTTATTTTGTATTTTTCATTTGCCATGGCAAGCGCCAGACTGTTGAATGGTGCAGTCACATCATCCCAGTCCAGCCCAATCTTTGGTCTTAACATGGTTTCCTCCCACTTTCCTGGCCAAGCGCTGCCACATCATAATGAATGCTTAACTGTTTTTTGTCATACATTCTGTAAAATTCTTTCATAATACGCTCTGTTACAAGTTCAATCTGGTCTTCTTCCATTTTCATAAACATAACAATCCTCTGCGTGCTGCTGTACCTTGTAGTAACATCTACCCCCCGTATTTTGGAAAGGATTGCCTTTTCCAAAAGTTCCATTGCATGGTCACGTTCTTCAATCTCTATGTTCACGCCCTCAATTGGCTGCAGGGTGAACATAAGCAGCTGGACGTGCTGATCGTTTCGTGTGGCAACCTTGCGGATAAATTCGTAGATTTTCCCAAATTCCGGATAAGTCAAATCAAAACCGCCCTCGTATTTGCTGTCTTTTTCCAGCATATGTACCAGACGGTTTAAGTCCACGCTGGACTTTTGTCTGTCCACAGCCGTCTCACTTCCGTCCTGGTAAATACAGTACAGTCCGCATCCCTGCTGCCTTGCCAGATAAAGTGCCTTGTCCGCCTTTCGGACAGCATCGGAAAGTCCCTCCCCCGGCTTGTCACATATGGTAATTCCTGCCGAGAGCGTCATCTGGCTTAAAATTCTGTTCTCAGACGCCATTGCCTCCAAAGTATCCTGCAACTGTGTCATCAGGGCTGAAACCCGGTCTCTTTCCGTAACATTTCCGAAAAATGCCATAAATTCATCACTGCCCCATCGCACCACGATAACATCATCCTGCAGGCTTTTAATTGCCTCTGCCGCTTTCTTTAAGAAATAATCCCCCTGTACATATCCATATGTATCATTGATAAGATGAAAACTGTCAATATCAAAATAAATCAGACAGCCGTTTCTGTCCTCAATCGCATCTTCCATCATCTTTTTACCGCTGCTCTGATTGTATGCGTCTGTAAGCTGGTCGAACAGCAGTCTTCCTGCCATTTTTTCTTCCTGCAGTTCCATCACCCGGCTGATAATCCTCGTCACGTCCTGCATTTCGTTATTCTCCGTGGTATTCGGGTTCAGGTTCTCCAGTTCCCCTTTCTGCAGAAGCTCAATCAGCGCCTGTCCTGCTTTGGGGTCAAACTGCGTCCCAAGACCAGCTTTCAGTTCATTCATGACCTTTTCCTCATGCAGATGTTTTCTGTATATCCTGTTGCTTGTCATCGCGTCATAAGCATCCGCCACTGCAATAATTCTTGCAATATACGGAATATCTTCCCCGGAAATCCCGTCCGGATAGCCTTTTCCGTCATAGCGCTCATGATGGTAACGGGCACCCACGTCAATTCCCTTTAACATGCCGATATCCTTTAGGATTTCGCCCCCGATTACGGTATGCTGCTTCATCATCTGATATTCTTCATTCGTCAGCCGCCCCGGCTTATTAAGAACTGCATCTGGCACACCGATTTTTCCGATATCGTGTAAAAGCGCCACCCAGCGGATATTGGAAACCTCGTCAGGCGACATGCCGAGTTTTTCCGCAATTGCCGCAGAATATTCGGATACACGCCTGGAATGCCCCCTGGTATATTCATCCTTTGCATCAATAGTATTTGCAATGGTGGTAATCGTCTGCAGGCTCATTTTTTGTATCTGCATGTTCTTTTCGTCCAGCATTTTTGTGTAGGCTTCATTTTCATTTGTAATCTTGTCATAAAGCTTTGTGGCAAGATAAGAGCCCCCAAAACAAAGCGTCACCAGCGCAATCTGGATTTCTGCATCCTTGCTGTTACTGATGGTCGTCTTTCCTGAATAAATGCCATAGCCTATCGAAGCAAAATTAATGATAAGGGAAACTGCCCCTGTCCACAGAATCAGCTTTGGCTGGTGAAAGAGCACCAGAAGCGAGAGCATCGGCAGGATATAGGTAAAGACCATGTTGGTGCTGCCGCTGAACATGGTAAAAATATACATAACAAAATAACCGGCAACAATCCAGTAACGCAGACTGTACCTCTCCGGTTTTTTTATATATAAAAACAGGCAGTAAAACGCCGGAAGCGCGGTTACAAGCATATAGGCAGCCAGATAAAAAATGCTGCGCTGTCCTTTGATTACTTCCCCGCAGTATGCAACAAAAAGCACCCCGACAATGACAAGCCACCCGGTAATAAGATTTCGGTTTATTTCTCTTACATGTGAATCCAATGTTCCATCCCCCACACGTTTATTGTATCAACATATGAAAAAAAATACAACTCATATCTAAAAGAAATGCATTAATGCATTAAAAAACGGCAGGAATTTCTCCTGCCGCTTCCGGTTTTTACTTACACGCGGGAAAGATATTCCCCGGTTCTTGTGTCAATCTTGATGACATCTTCCTGATCCACAAAAAGCGGTACCTGCACGGTTGCACCGGTTTCCACGGTTGCAGGCTTTGTTGCGCCTGTTGCGGTGTCGCCCTTAAAGCCCGGTTCTGTATCCGTAATCTTAAGTTCCACAAAAAGCGGCGGCTCCACTGCAAATACATTGCCCTTATAAGAACAAATCTTAACCATCTCGTTTTCCTTCACAAATTTCAGTGCATCGCCGACACTGTCCTTGGTCAAATCAATCTGGTCATAAGTTTCAACATCCATGAAATGAAAGAAATCATCATCTGCATATAAATACTGCATATCCTTGCGGTCAATATGTGCGGTCGGACATTTTTCGGTCGGACGGAATGTCTTCTCGACAACACCTCCGCTGACGATATTCTTTAACTTCGTCCTGACAAATGCTGCGCCCTTCCCCGGCTTCACATGCTGAAATTCAATAATCTGAAAAATGTTACCATCAAGCTCAATCGTAACACCGTTCTTGAAATCTCCTGCTGAAATCATTCGATCTTCCTCCTTAAATATTGAGTAAAACTCTCTCGACTACCAATTTTACTATAAAATGGTATACATTTCAAGCACTAAATTTTATATGGTGCCT
>CAYNOE010000361.1:0-3110 GCA_964398745.1 uncultured Lachnobacterium sp. | reverse complement strand
AACCGTATTATGTCTATATGACTGCCGGTGCTAACAAGTTTTTACGCATCTACTATGGCCGAGTGAAAGAATATCTTGCATCGCTTCCGGAATCCTAATTAACCGCTATAATTTTCAGACCAGCATTGAGGTGGTGGTCTTATTTTGATACCGTGATTCCATCTGCCTTATCCATATTAATATCCAAAAAGACTACCGTATATTTAGTCATTTCTATTCCTAATAACAAAAATTCTTCTCCAGAACAAAACATGTCAATCTGATACGAAATACCCTTTACCTTTAAATAATTTGACACATATTCTTTAAGACTCTTCCTGAAATTTCTTTCATCGTCACAAATAGCAATATAAAACATTGACTTTTCGCTCCCCTATGCTCAAAAATTAATATGTTCTGTTAGTATGAAAACAACACTTTATTCAAAACATCCCCTAATTATATGCCCCATTCTATTCAGAAACTATTGCTATTAAGATAATACCACAACTATATGCTACAGTTAAACATATTTTTTTATTTTGTCGGATACTTTCAAAAGGTATATACATTATCTCCAATTTCTATTTTCTCCACTATAGCGGAAGCATCACTCCATAACCAAATCTTGGCCATAAAGTGATGCTCCTATTGGTATTCTTATCTTACATTGCACAATCGTACTAAACTCTCTACTACACCCCCGCCAGTGAATCAAATGCCTCCGCCACATTAAGGCGTCCGTATCCCCACTCCTGGTTCGGGTAGACAAGCCCCGGCTCCCTAACGGCGCCCCGGATAAAGTATGTCTTTATCTCTTCGTTTTGGGCAAGCGGGTCATTGTTTTTCACAACGGTCCACTGAAAAAACTGCGCCACGCTGCCTGCCGTCAGGGCGGCGGCAAGGCTGGAACCGGTACGCTTTCCGAGGGCAGTGGAAATATCCACGCCGGGCGCCGCAAAATCCGGCTTTATGGTGCCGTTCCGCAGAAATCCCCTTCCCGAATTTACATAAAAACTGTTGTTAAAATCATTGTAGGTAGAAACGGTAATCGGATTTACTGCAATGCCGGGGTCCGTCAGCGTCACATAAGGGCTGGGGTCCAGAAAATAGGTGTCGCTGTGCATGAACTGGGTGATGGGAAGCCACATATTAAAGCTTCTTCTGCCCCCATCCTGGGATGCATAGACGCTGATACGCCAGATACCCGCCGTCGGCTCCTGAAACCGGAAAGCAATCAGTTCATCCCCCGTCGTCGGCTCCACCAAAAGACTGTCGATGGTTACCCGCGTCTGTTCATAGACAAAGGAATACGTGAGGCTCTGCCCCATTCCCGGCCTAAACCTCTGGATGGTTTCCCCGCCGGGCGTCCGGATGGAAGCACAGAACACATCCGGCACACATCCCCACAATTCCAGCATAAAACCTTTTTCTCCCTCTCCTACACGGATTTCCACATCCGTATGGGCATCCTGACCATAGGGGACGGAACCGCTGTAGTGATGCGCCGCATCCCCTTCGTTTCCGCCGCATATTACAATCCCCCGGTTTCGGACGGTGGATAAGCTGTTGAGATACCGTGCAAGGGAAGACCCGATATTGTGGTCTCCCTGATTACTGCCGAGACCGATACAGATAACCACCGGCCTGCGGAAGGTTACCGCAAAAGATTCCGCAAACTTCACTCCCAGCATGATATCCGCTTCCGAAAAAGCGGGAACTCCTTCCGGAATCATATAATAATCCCTCAGATTCTGCTTTGCCTGCCTTAATTTGACCACCACGATTTCCGCTCCCGGCGCTGCTCCCCTGAAACTCCTTCCGCCGTCCACCACACTGCCTGCCGCCACACTTGCCATGGCGGTGCCATGACCGATTTCATCATAGGAAGGCAGCACTTCATAAGGATTCTCCGCCCTCAGCGCTTCATTGATATCCTCCCTGTCAAACAAAGTGCCATACAAAAACCCCTCAGGGGCATTGCCTGTCTGAATCGTCTGGTCCCAGATTGCCAGTATCCTGCTGTTACCGGCTTCATTCAAAAATTCTTCCTGTGCAAAGCGGATTCCCGTATCAATAAACGCCACCACGACTCCGCTTCCGTTTAAGGACAGGGGCGGACGCTGTGTCTGCAAAATCCCGGAGTTTATCAGGCTGACCGGGTCAAAGTCATCCGTCATCAGCCCGAATATCCGCGGAAGATAATGGTAGATATACATCGTGCCCATAATCGGGTCCAGTTCACTTTGCCGCACATAGCCGATACCGTATCTCTCATTGATGCGGGTAAAACAGTATTCATTAAAACCTTCTAAAGATGGAATAGCGCCGGTAAAATCAATAATCAATTCCCCATACTCTTCCGACAAAATTTTTTCTTCACAAGTCATACGCATAAAAAGGGGAAGCAGCCCGACGATTGTCCGCAATTCTTCCCGCTTCCCGTGTTTTAGTACTATCCTATGAAATTAATTTCATTCTATGTCTGTCCTTCTTCATCTGCCGCAGCATTATGCATTTTCCGCCAAAACAGGCAGTCTGTCCGGACTTACCGCCATGTTGTTTCTGATGTCAATGATTGGTCCGCCGGTTCCTTCGATATACTCTTTCGTGATGGTGACCCTGCCGATATTGTCATCCTTGGGAATTTCATACATAATATCCAGCATAAATTCTTCGATAATGGAGCGGAGCGCCCTTGCGCCCGTCTCTCTTTTCATTGCCTTCTCGGCTATGGCCTCCAATGCCCCGTCCGTAAACTCCAGTTTTACTTCATCCAGTTCAAGCAGCTTCTGGTACTGCTTTAAAATGGCATTTTTCGGCTCTTTCAAAATCTGGACCATCATCTCTTTGGAAAGCCCTTCCAATGTAAAGAGAATGGGCAGACGTCCGATAAATTCGGGTATCATGCCAAATTTACGGATATCCTCCACCGTCACCTTGGAAAGCAGATTTTTGTCCTTGTCAAAGTAATCCTTTAACTGGGCGTTAAAACCAATGGAGCTCTGCTTGCTTAAACGCTCCTTGATAACCTCCTCCAAATCCGGGAATGCACCGCCGCAGATAAAAAGGATATTGCGGGTATTAATGGTGGCAAGGGGCACCATCGCATTTTTACTGTTGGCGCCGAC
>CAYNOE010000360.1:0-3115 GCA_964398745.1 uncultured Lachnobacterium sp. | reverse complement strand
GAATCGTCATGCCTGCATGTAAGAGTCTGTTTATCTTATTCCAGGGTGGCTCGAACAGAGCCACCACTCCATATATGAGCAAAAGTAGTTACGAAGTAACGAGAAAGCACGACTGGTCGTATGGTTTTGCGAATGTATGGGTGGGGGTTCTGAATAGTTACGTAAAAAGAAAGGAGAAAGAAAAATGCCGGAAAATTCAAGTTGCAGCAGCGCGGCACAGTGTTCAAGGGAGAGCTGCGAAGGATGTGAGCATAATGCACAGCCGCAGAGTATGTTGGAGGAGATGAATGCTTATTCGGACATTAAGAAAGTGATTGGAGTTGTCAGCGGAAAGGGGGGAGTCGGGAAGTCTTTTGTAACGGCGTCACTTGCCGTACAGATGGCAAAAGCCGGATATAAGGTCGGAATTCTGGACGCTGACATTACAGGACCTTCGATTCCGAAGATGTTCGGGGCGCACGGCCAGGTGGTTGGCGATGAAAAGGGAATGTATCCGTTTGTGACTCCTGAAGGAATTAAAATTATTTCCATTAATCTGATGATGGAAAATGAGGAGGCACCGGTTGTATGGCGCGGACCGGTCATTGCGGGCGCAGTCAAGCAGTTCTGGAATGAAACCGTGTGGGGGGATTTGGATTATCTGTTTGTGGATATGCCGCCGGGAACCGGAGATGTTCCGCTTACCGTATTCCAGTCCCTTCCGGTCAACGGAATCGTTGTAGTGACGTCTCCGCAGGAACTGGTGCAGATGATTGTCAAAAAAGCCTTTGGAATGGCAGACATGATGCATATACCGGTGCTGGGGATTGTGGAAAACTTCAGTTACCTGAAATGCCCGGACTGCGGAAAGGAAATCAGCCTGTTTGGGGAAAGCCATATTGAAGAAACGGTAAAAGAACTTGGTACGAAGCTGCTTGGCAGGCTGCCGCTTGACCCGGAGTATGCCAAGGCTGCAGACGCCGGAAGGTTTTATGAAATTGAGCAGGATTACCTGAAAGAAGGCGTTCGCGTATTGAAAAAAATATGAGATATAACCGTAATAAAAAATGCCCTGTGTTATACAACACAAGGCATTTTTTATTAAATTCTTATTTTATAATTCGTCTGCTTCGGATGTTTCATCTGCTGCTTCTGTATCCATAACGGCGTCCGGGTCTGAATAAACCAGTGTATTAGAGGTACGGAACTCGGAATTTCCGGAACCCATCTGGCATACGCTTATGGTATCGCCGTCAGCAATGCTGTCACGGTTTATGACCAGACAGTTTGAATTACTGTAAATCGTGGATACCTTTTCACCGTTAACAAATACTTTGCTCCATTTTGTGAAGTTGTCGCCATAAATAATGACTTCGGAACCACCGATGGAATTTATTGCCTTGTCAACGGTTACATCCTCGACACCCATTACAATGTCTGTGGCAGGGTATAAGTCTTCGCCGTTGTAGCAGAACCGGCTTCCATAAAGAATGTCATACTGCAGGTTTTCAAATCCTTCCATATAGGAAGCGCTGTCCATCTGTGTCTGGTGGTATCCTAAAATGGTTCCTTCGTGGATATCAACGGAATCCGTGATATTTGCCATAAGCTGGTAAGCGTAGAGGTCAGCGTCCTTTTTCTCAAGTCCCATGTTGTTCCATGTTACGTATTTGGTCTTGTAAATATCGTTTGCGCGCATATCGGAATCTTCCAGTCCCATGGTCGGGAGATGGTCGCCGAAAAATACAACCACGGTGTTTTCATCCCTTGCGCTTAAGCGGTTTATCAGGTCTTTCATAAAGGTATCAACCTCATTTAACTGGTTGATGTAGTATGTCCACTGGTTTTTTACCGCCTCATCCTCCATATTTTCTACAGTATACTTTGGATTGGCAATCACCGGCTCTTTTGGGTAGTCCCCATGGGAACCAACGGTAATGGTATAAGTAAAATCCGGTGAATCCGGGGTGGAATCCAGTGTTTTAATGGTTTCATCCACCAGAATGTCATCCGTTGCCCAGCTTCCGTTCGGAGTATAGGTCTGAATGTCCATCAGCTCCTTGCTGGTAAAGGTGTCAAAGCCCATCATGGAAAAGGCATTGACACGGCTGTAGAAATTGCCGCCATTATTATGTACGGCATGCGTACCATATCCGAGTGTTTTTAAAGCAGAAGCAGTACTTTCACAGTCGGTCTTTTTTAAAATCGTTTTGTATGGATACTCGCCAGTTCCGAAATACTGCATGCTCATACCGGAAAGTACTTCAAACTCGGAATTGGCGGTTCCTGCGCCGACAACCGGCACGGTCAGGTATCCGCTGGAATATTTTTCTTCCAGCTTGTGGAAGGTTGGAACCGGATCCCTGTTATACTCAAGGAATTTAATCTCATCCGGGTCACAGAAAGATTCCAGTAACACACAGATTATGTTCGGGGCATCTTTTGTTTTGGATTTTTTTCTGGAAGCCTCCACCTTTTCGGTAATACCGGAAACAGTCTGCTCAGAGTAATTGTCAGGCTTGCTCATGCCCCGGTCAACCACACTGGAGGAGAAGCCGTAAATAAAGCCGTAATTCTCATATCCCTGTGCAATGTTGGAAAAATAGCTTGCAACCACGTTTGCATTCTGTGCCGCATGTGTGGTAAACGGAAGACCGATAAAAAGCGCTGCAACAATGGCAGGAAGGAAAAACTTGGTGTAAAGCTTTCCCTGATAGCGTGGTCCTTTGATAAACAAAGTTACAAGGAACAGGGCAAAAAGCCCCAGCCCGCATACCACGAGCGTTGCTTCCTTTGCCGTGAAATAGTTGGTATTGTTCATTGCAAACAGGTCGCCGACGCATTTTAAATCCGTAAATCCAAACGGTGTAACACGGTTGGAAAGGATGCAGCCGTTAATCGTTCCAAGCAGAATCCAGAAACCGCTGATAACCACACGGCAGAACGCACGTCTGCGGAACAGATAAACCAGCGACAGGGATGCAAAGACAATCAGTGCATTAAACAGGTAGGCTGCGGTATGCTTTCCGATAAAGGAACATGCCGAGATGAAATCCCTGCGGGAAATCAGTTCTACAACAAACACGATTGTGCAGGAAATAAGGGCATGGAACAAAATGGAATATTTATTTAACAT
>CAYNOE010000359.1:0-3127 GCA_964398745.1 uncultured Lachnobacterium sp. | reverse complement strand
TGTCCGCATTCTTTTTTATTAGTTTTTTTCTTGAATTTTCCAGCATATGTTCCGTTTCCATGGAAAAGCCGCAGAGGAACTGCCCCGGCTTTTTGTGGACTCCAAGCCAGGCAAGGATATCTGTAGTCTTCTCCAGTTCTATGGAGGATGTGCCTTCCTGTTTTTTTATTTTTTCATCTGCCGGATGAGCCGGGGCATAATCCGCCACTGCAGCCGCTTTAATGATAATGTCCTGCGCTTCATAGTTGTCCTTTACTGCCTTTTCCATGTCGGAAGCAGAAACGACCGGAATGACTTTTACAAACGGCAGCGGAGTAAGAGACACCGGACCTGTCACCAGTGTAACCTCTGCTCCCCGGCGCATACAGTTTTCAGCCAGCGCATACCCCATTTTTCCGGTGGAATGGTTTGTGATAAAACGTACCGGATCAATCCGCTCTCTGGTCGGGCCTGCTGTCACAAGGACTTTTTTTCCTGATAAATCTTTTTCGCAGGAAATCTCCCGTAAGATGTACTGTAAAAGCACTTCCGGTTCCGGCATTTTTCCAGCTCCGGTATCCCCGCACGCAAGATATCCGCTTGCTGCTTCAATAACCTTAAATCCATAGCCTTCCAGCTTTTTTATATTGTCCTGTACAATCGGGTTTTCATACATATTTGTATTCATGGCAGGGGACAGCAATTTAGGACACCTGCAGGCAAGCATGGTTGTTGTCAGCATATCGTCTGCAATTCCGTTTGCCAGCTTTCCAATGACGTTGGCAGATGCCGGGGCAATAAGAACGATATCCGCGCGTTTTGCAAGCGCCACATGCTCCACGCTGTATTCAAAATTCCGGTCAAAAGTATCCACCAGGCATTTATTTCCTGTTAATGTTTCAAATGTAATGGGATTGATAAAGTTAGTCGCATTTTCCGTCATAATCACAGTGGTGTCCGCATGAAGTTTTACCAGTGCGCTTGCCAGATATGCAGCCTTATATGCGGCAATACTGCCGGTGATGCCGAGAATGACACATTTTCCTTTTAACATTCTGTTTCTCCTTAACTGTTTTTTCATAAACCACTTGAAAAGTGCTACATAAGTACTATATAATAAAGAGTAGGTATATGCAAGAAAATGTATGGAGGAAATTACAGATGAGACTAATCACACGTTCCGATTTTGACGGACTTGCCTGCGGCGCCCTGTTAAAGGAAGCGGGCATTATTGATAACTGGAAATTTGCCCACCCAAAAGATTTGCAGGACGGACTTGTTGAAGTAAATGAAAACGACTGTCTTGCGAATGTCCCTTATGTGGAGGGCTGCGGACTCTGGTTCGACCATCATTCCAGCGAGCACGAACGGCTTCAGCTTAAGGGCAAATACAAAGGAGAGAGCCGCATTACGCCTTCCTGCGCCCGCATTATCTATGAGTATTACGGCGGACGCGAGCGTTTTCCGCAGTTTGATGATATGATGGAGGCTGTGGACAAGGTGGATTCCGGCAACCTGACGATTGACGAGGTGCAGAACCCGAAGGGCTGGATTCTGGTAGGCTTTCTGATGGATCCAAGAACCGGACTTGGACGCTGGCGCAATTTTACGATTTCCAACTACCAGTTAATGGAAAAACTGATTGATGCCTGCCGTACCATGACAACTGACGAAATCCTTGCCATGCCGGATGTGCAGGAGCGTATTGAAACATATTTTGAACAGGCTGAAAAATTTAAGGAAATGGTAACGGAACATACGATCGTCAGGGGAAATCTGATTATTTCTGATTTGCGCGGCGTGGATCCGATTTATTCGGGCAACCGCTTTATGATTTACAGTATGTATCCTGACCAGAATATTTCCGCATGGATTGTAAGCGGCCGCGGAGGCAAAGGCTGTTCTGCCGCAGTCGGCTACAGTATTTTAAACAAGACTGCAACCCTTGATGTCGGAAGCCTGATGCTTAAGTATAACGGCGGCGGACATAAGAAGGTAGGTACCTGCCAGTTTACTGATGAAAACATGAATTCGGATCTGCCGAAGATGTTAAAAGACCTGGTGGAAATGGCTAATGCTTAATATATAACAAACAGGAGACCGGAATCCGGTCTCTTGTTTGTTTTTCATACTTCTGCTGTTTTCAGTCGGATTCAGACAAATAAATACTTTCTTTATATTTTTTCGCTTCCTCCTCAGACAGTTTCCGCAGATAAATCCTTACTGTAATAGTGTCGTCATCTTTCATTTCTGCAACGCTAATCTGTTCGTAAAAAACATCTTCACCGCCGAAGTTCATTGTCGCCACAGCGGTTCCATCAATGAAATCAGCATCAGGGAAATAGAGTGTTCCACTGCTCTGGGAACCATCATCCGCCTTTAAGTCATATTTCAATTCAAACGGACAATCTGCATCTTTATCCCGCTTTACTTCAGTCGGTCCAACCTTTAACTCGGCGTCCTTAATGTTTTCTTTCCATTCCCCGCTTTTTATGAAATCAGCATATTCCTGTGACGGCTGCCATTCCTCCGGGCTCTCTGTACCGGAATCCTCGGTGTCATCAGGTAATTCAAACTGCTTCAGATACTCCTCTGCCTTTACAGGATCTGCCTTTGACGCGTCAAGCTGGATTTCAAACAGTGCATTTACACCCTTATAGTTTTCATTCCGGGTAATCTCACTTGTTTTTTCATTATAAGAATACATCTCCGAATTATATGCTATAGCATCCGTTACACAGACATACATCGGATGGTCTGCAAGACACTCCAGATTGCTGACCGCATAAAGCTGGTACTGTACCCCGTCAATTACATCCCATGTGCCAAAATTTCCATCTGCATATAACGGATTAACCTTGAGCGGACTATAGCCTTTAATAAACGGCTCTACTGTAAATGGCCCGGCATCATCATCTTTCCGGGGATCCGGCATCGGCGTGCCATCCTCTTTTTCCACTGATACAATCAGATAGGTTCCATCCGATTCGCAGTCCGGATTCCACTCAGTCCGTTCCAGATTCCTGCCGCTGGTTACCCCCATCAATGTCACAATATATCCATCTACCGTCTGTGATTCGTTAACTGTGATAGCATCTTTTCCTTTAAATGCTTCTGCAAGTTTCCCATAATTTAATTCTTCTGCAAC
>CAYNOE010000358.1:1429-3150 GCA_964398745.1 uncultured Lachnobacterium sp. | reverse complement strand
TTTATACGTCAGTTTTCCGGACATCTGGATGGTATGGAGATGTGTGATGCAGTCAGAAAATATATGGACTGTGAGGATGGGGAAATTTCGCAGGATTTGCCGGAACTTTTTTCCCTGCAGTGTAAGGCGCTGATGGGGGAGCTTTTGCTGGAAGAAAAAGGAGTTAAGCTATAGGGGATGACAGAAACGGGAAATACTTTATTTATAAAAGGATAGAAAAGTGCGATATTGAATATTTTTATATGCAGTTTCTGCCCCAGTATGTAAAAATAAGTGCGAACTATCCGGAGATAAATATTTTCCGGCCGGCTTATGATTATCTGATGGGAATATCAGAAGAGCAGGTGGAATTTGCAACAGAACTGCTGAATCTGGAGTGTCTGTATGTACTTTCCTTTTTATTTGCGGTGGAAAATGTGGAACTGGTGAAAGAACTTGCTAGGGAAAAATCCGTGGATGAGGATGTATTATCCACGAGGTTATTCAAGGGAATAGGCGCTTTCTGCAATAAATTTTATAAGCATAGACAGCTTTGTTGAGGAGGGGCATATTAATTTTCTTAAGCTGGATGTGGAAGGAGCTGAGATACCTGCATTAAAAGGTGCCTCAAGGGTTCTTGAAAACAGCAGAAAGGTAAAGTGCGCCGTATGTGCATACCACTGCAAAAATGCAGAGAGGGACATTTGCAGGCTGTTGGAAAATTATCATTTTTATACGTCGACTACCAAAGGATATATGTTTTTTAAGGAGGATATAGACAGCTGGATTGATGGCGAACTACGGCATGGTATTGTAAGGGGAGTGAAACTTTAGGTGTGTCGGTGATTTTGGCAGAGGCTGATAAAAGAACAGGGTGTTTTTGAAAGGTGAAAAATGCAAAATTTTGAAGAGCAGGTAGTGTTGGTACTAGAAATCATGCGAAGAGGGAGGGAATGCCGGCTAAACCTCTCTAAGGACTGTACTGGGTTCACTGCTCATACAAAAACAGCTTCAGTTGTACATGGATAACAATGACAGAATTGAAGTTGAGCCGGCATTTAGTTTGGCAAAACGCAGATATATATGGTCGGGTTTAATAACAGCAAAGCTGTATCGGGATTTGGGAAGTTGTATTTTTTCGGAAAATCCGCTATACTGTAGAAAAGATAAATAGTACGCTGGGAAGAGATGAAAGAGCGGGGAACAGTATATGGAATATAAACCTTTGCCGGTAGGCGTGGACAACTTCGAAAAACTGATTACAAGAGGATATTACCTGGTAGACAAGACACTGTTTATCAGGGAACTGCTGGACAAAAAGGCGGATGTCAATCTTTTTACCCGTCCGAGGCGTTTTGGGAAGACGCTCAACATGAGCATGTTCCAGTACTTCTTTGAGGACGCAAGGGACAGAAACGGAAACAAAACAGACAACAGTTGTCTGTTCGGGGGGCTTGCCATCATGGAGGCGGGGGAAAAATACCTGGAGCATATGGGGAAATACCCTGTGATTAATCTGTCCCTCAAATCCGGGAAACAGCCTGATTTTGACATGGCGTATGCGAGCCTGAAGGATGAAATACAGCAGGAATTTTACAGACACGCATATATTTTGGAACGGGATGTGCTGCCGGGGGGATTTAAGGAAAAATATGCCCTTATCATGGAGGGAAAGGCGGACAGGATTGAATACGCCAAATCCCTGCAGTTCCTTTCGCAGTGTCTTGAAATGTATTTCGGAA
>CAYNOE010000358.1:0-1329 GCA_964398745.1 uncultured Lachnobacterium sp. | reverse complement strand
ACGGAAGCGGAGGTACAAAAAATCTGCTGTGATTATGGAATGCCGCAGAAATATGGAACATTCCGGGAATGGTATAACGGTTATGTTTTTGGCAGCGCAAACGTATATAATCCGTGGAGCGTGATACAGTTGATGGATGACCTTGTGTCAAACCCCAACTGTTTTCCAGCGTCCTACTGGGCAAACACCAGCTCGAACAGCATTGTGCGAAGGCTCATTGACATGGCGGACGAGGACACCAGGAATGAGATTGAGTCGCTGATTGAGGGGCATACCCTTGTAAAGCCCGTCCATGAGGACATTACCTATGACGAAGTGTACGAGACAATGGATAACTTGTGGAACTTTATGTTCTTTACCGGGTACTTCAGGAAAGTGCGTGACTGGATGGATGAAAATGAAAATCATTTTGTGGAGCTTGCAATACCAAATAAGGAAGTAAAGTATATTTTCAGGACAAAGATTCTCTCGTGGTTTCAGAAAAAGGTAAAGGAGAAAGACCGCACCCGTCTGATGCAGGCGGTAACGGACGGTGATGCGGTAGTCATGGAGGAGGAAATCGCGGAAATGCTCCTGGAAACAATCAGTTTCAATGATGCGTATGAGAGTTTTTACCACGGATTCCTTGCAGGCATCCTTTCGGGCATGAAGGGATACATTGTCAAGTCAAACAGGGAGGGGGGACACGGAAGGAGCGACCTGTTTATATACCCCGTGACGCGCAGAAAGGCGGCGTTCGTGCTTGAATTCAAGATTGCAAAGGGTATACGTGATCTGGACAGCAGGGCATCTGAGGCAGTACAGCAGATTAAGGACAGGGAATACATCCGGGAACTAAATGACATGGGTTATGAGACGGTTCATAAGTATGGCATGGCATTCTGCGGGAAAGACTGCCACGTGGTTTATGAGGAATAGTAAATGTGTATGTGCAGATGGATACATACCGGATTTTAAGCCTGTTATTTTTGGGCGGTAACTTTCTGATTGCGCTGCCTGCCTATATAGGTAGGTTTATTTTGTAAACCTAACTTGGGAGGTCAACCACTTTATCAGGGGTGATTTGGTATTATTCGTAGAATAAGAATTGAAAGCGTGGAGGAGTTTTTGGAACAATAAAAGGACATTAGCGCAGGGATCAATAATATTGATGGAGTAAAGGAGGCGCACAATGAAACGCAGGTTCAATACGACAGGTTCATGTAACCTACAGAGGCATTATATGGTGGGGCTTGATGACAGGTTAAAAAAGATCAAGGAATATTATGTGGATGATGGAAGCTATTTCGTGATAAATAAAGGGCGCCAATTTGGAAAAACTACCACGCT
>CAYNOE010000357.1:1609-3151 GCA_964398745.1 uncultured Lachnobacterium sp. | reverse complement strand
AGAAGCGTTTCTGGAATCTTCCGGGAAATCAGCCGCAGATTACCGCAATCAGATGAAGCCAAAGGAAGCCCGCAGCAAAGTGATTGACGGGATTCTTGCCAGCCGGACAGACTGCAAGGAATGTAAGCCTGTCTATGAGAAGTACCAGAAGATATTTTTTAAGAAAACAAAGGAGAAATTCAAACAGGAACACCCGGAGGTTGCCCGATATGCGAAAGCCGCCGCCTACCTTGCCAAGCACCCAGACGATAGGGACAGTACCCAAAAGGAGCTGCAAGAGGAGCAGGAAAAACTTCTGGAAGAAATCGCAGAGCTGAAAGTACCACTGACCGAGGTACAGGAGGATTTGAAGAAGCTGCGGGACATTCGCTACTGGGTACGGAAAGCCACACCCGGCACAGAGGAAAGCAAAGAGCCGCCCAAGAAGCAGCCCATCAAGGAAGTCTTGAAGGATAAGGCAGACGAGAAAAAGACAGAGAAAACTGCCCCAGAGCAGACGAAACACAGACAACAAAATATGGAACTTTAACAGGCACTTGCCATTTTCAATCAGAGAATGTCAGGTGCTTTTCTTTTTTTTAAGGAGGGATAGATTTGAATGTATTTGAAGCTGTGAAGCAGTCCGTTACAACAAGACAGGCTGCGGAGCATTATGGAATCCATGTAGGTCGGAACGGGATGGCTTGCTGTCCGTTCCATAACGATAAAACTCCAAGCATGAAGCTGGATCGGCGTTACCACTGCTTCGGCTGCGGTGCGGATGGGGATGTGGTTGATTTTGTCGCCGCCCTGTATGGGCTGGGAAAGAAAGAAGCCGCCGTACAACTGGCAAATGACTTCGGGCTTTCCTATGAGGACTGGAAGCCGCCGGGAAAGGCAAAAAAACCCAAGCCCCGGCAGAAATCCCCGGAGGAGCAGTTTCAGGAAGCAAAGAGCCGCTGCTTCCGTATTCTTGCCGACTATCTCCACCTGCTCCGGGCATGGAGAAAGGAATATGCCCCGCACTCCCCGGAGGAAGCCTTTCATCCCCGGTTTGTGGAAGCCTTACAGAAGCAAGACCAAGTGGAATATCTGCTGGATGTGCTGCTCTTTGGGGAAACAGAGGAAAAAGCGGCTTTGATTGCGGACTACGGAAAGGATGTGATACAGCTTGAACAGCGAATGGCAGAGCTTGCAGCCGCAGACGCAGCAAGAACTAAAAAACACCATGAACGCCATGCAGCCGCCCCAGAGCATTGAGGAAATCAAGGCGGGGCTGGAAACCACCGAGAAAGGCGGTGTCCGTCAGAGCATACGGAACTGCCTGACCGTATTCCAGCGTGACCCGCTGCTTTCCGGGGCTATCGCATACAACATCCTGACCGACCGCAAGGACATCATAAAGCCCATCGGTTTTCACAGGGAAGGCACCGCCCTGAACGATACGGACATGAAGTATCTGCTTCTTTATCTGGAAGAAACCTATGGGCTTACCAATGAGAAAAAGATTGATAATGCCATCGGGATTGTGGCGAATGAAAACAAGTACCATCCCATCCGGGA
>CAYNOE010000357.1:0-1509 GCA_964398745.1 uncultured Lachnobacterium sp. | reverse complement strand
GCCAAGAGCATTGAGGAAATCAAGTCATTTTTAAGCCGGCAGAAAGAGGTTTACAAGATACCTTATGAAACCCACCCGGCAGACCGCCCCCGTCAGTGCGTGTTTGGCGGCACTTCCAATGCCCTTGACTTCCTGCCCCTTGATCGTTCCGGCAACCGCCGCTTTATCCCCGTCATGGTGTACCCGGAGCAAGCCGAGGTTCACATTTTGGAGGACGAAGCTGCTTCCAGAGCCTATATCGAGCAGATGTGGGCAGAAGCTATGGAGATTTACCGAAGCGGCAGGTTCAAGCTGGCTTTCAGCCCCGCCATGCAGCGGTATCTCAAAGAACACCAGCGGGATTTTATGCCAGAGGACACCAAAGCCGGGATGATACAGGCATATCTTGATAAGTACACCGGGAGCATGGTCTGTTCCAAGCAGCTCTACAAGGAAGCCTTGAACCATGCCTTTGACGAGCCGAAGCAATGGGAAATCCGGGAAATCAACGAGATTATGAACCAGTGCATTGACCGCTGGCGGTACTTCCCGAACCCAAGAATGTTTTCCGAATATGGCAGACAAAAGGGCTGGGAGCGTGAAAACCCGACAACGGACTCCGGCAACCCGTCTGAAAAAACGATGGATGGTTTTGTGGAGGTCACAGAACAGATGGAGCTTCCATTCTGAAAATGACAGCCCGTTGCACCCCCTGTTGCCATCCCGTTGCCGAGCCGGTTGCCGGGGAAAATCCCATAACTGCGGGCTTTTCTCCCCTATGACAACCAAAACAACAGAAAAATAAAAGAAAAGTATAAATAGTAACCATCGCCAGATTGAGATTGTTTGCAAGGTCTTTTGAAGCCCGTTGCCGGACTTCGTTGCCGACACCCTCTGTCTGGCTATTTTCATGTATGGAGGATAACTGCCTATGGCAAAAAACAAAACAGAGATTCATGTTACAACGGTGTTTGACGGGGAGCTGGACGCAACCGATGTGTTCGTCAGCCTGATTTCCCAGAAATACGGTAAGACAAATACGAAAGAATATCTTGCTAAAAAGAAAGATTTGAAGTATAATGAAGATGAGGTTCAAAAGAGCCAGATACCGTCTGGATTGTGTGGGTAAATGGCTATGATGAACGAAATGGAATACAGAACAATCGGAAAGGCTCTTGCCGGGGGCTATCGTGCAGCGGTCTATTGCAGGCTGTCAAAGGACGATGACCTGCAAGGCGAAAGTGCCAGTATCGCAAACCAGCGTGATATGCTGGAAAAATACTGCGAAAAGCAGGGATGGGAGGTTGTGGCGGTCTATCAGGACGATGGCTTCACAGGCCTTAATATGGAGCGTCCTGATTTACAGAGAATGTTGAGAGCCATTGAGCGCAGGCAAATCAACCTTGTCATCACGAAAGACCTCAGCCGACTGGGGCGTAACTATCTGCAAACCGGGCATTTGATTGAGGACTTTTTCCCAAGGAACGGTGTCCGCTATATCGCCATGAATGACGGTATCGACACCCTGCG
>CAYNOE010000356.1:1272-3172 GCA_964398745.1 uncultured Lachnobacterium sp. | reverse complement strand
CTCCGCAACACACTTCGATATACATCACAATTAAGGAAATCTACTTACAAGTTTGCATCACTGTAATGCGATCTGGTTCAAATAATTCACTTTCAAATGAATGCGTCAGTGGTGGCAAACGCATCAGGATCAAAGTGAACATCACGAAACTTCTTATGTGAGTGCGTGAGAATAGCAACATGGAATGTTGAGCGATTAAAGCACCAGCGTGAGCTGGGCAGGATCATTGATGCCTGTGAGCGGGTAAAGGCGGACATTCTAATCCTCACAGAAACAGACGCGCAGGTGAAGCCGCTCTATTCTTTTGACTATCACACTCCGCAGCTCACAGAAATTCAGCCTACCTACTATAAGCCCACGGAAAACCGCGTGTCCATCTATACCCGGTATCCCTGCATCCGGCAGCATCCGACCTATGACAAGTACACAGCGTTATGTGTTGAGCTTGAAACCGAAAAAGGTGTTTTGCTTGTCTATGGGACGATCATGGGGATATTCGGCAACCGCCACAAGAACTTCAAGGAAGATTTGCCAAAGCAGATTGAGGACTTCAAACGCCTCTCTGTCGGAGGCCAAAGCCTGTGCATTGCCGGAGATTTTAATCTGTCTTTTTCGGACAACTACTACTTTACCAAAGAGGGACGGGCGTCTCTTTTGGACTGCTTCGGCCAAATTGGAATTGAAATACTGACGGCTGACAAAACATGGTGTATAGACCATATCGCTTTGTCAAAGCGTTTTGTCGCTGGGGCAAGTGTGCGTATTGAGGAATGGAATCTGGATAAACGCTTGTCCGACCATAAGGGAATCGTAGTCGATTTTTGATGTCGCTTTGAAAGCGACCAGATGACCTCCTGTTCTTGGTATCATAGGCACATCAAGACAACAGGAGGTCATTTGAAATGAAAAACGGTTTGACAGAATTGGTGTTTATCCTTGACAAAAGCGGCTCTATGGCTGGACTGGAAAAGGACACTATCGGCGGCTTCAACGCAATGTTGGATAAGCAAAAAGCGCTTGACGGCGAGTGCCACATCACAACGGTCTTGTTTGACAATCGTTATGAGCTGCTGCATGACCGGATTGACATGCAAGCCGTCAGCCCCATGACAGAAAAAGAGTATTATGTGGGCGGCTCCACAGCGCTTCTGGATGCCATTGGGCAGACAATCAATAAGCTCGTCGCCGTTCAACGCAACACGGCAGAGGCTTTCCGCGCCGAAAAAGTGATGTTCGTCATTATCACGGACGGCGAGGAAAATGCCAGCCGAGAGTTTTCATCGCAAAAGGTTAAGGCCATGATCGAGCATGAGCAGAGCAAATACGGTTGGGAGTTTATCTTTCTTGGCGCAAATATTGATGCTGTGGAAACTGCGGGGCGCTTTGGCATTCGTGAGGATCGTGCGGTAGACTATGTGCCGGACAGCATGGGAACGGAGCTGAATTTTCACGCCATGTCAGAAACAGTAGCCTGTTTTCGCGAGACTGGCGCGGTTCCGTCCGCACCCATGCAGGCAATCCGTGACGATATGAAGAAACGAGGTGGGCGCAAATGATGGGAGCTATTATCGGTGATATTGTCGGCTCGGTCTATGAGTGGAACAATATTAAGACAAAGGAGTTTCCCTTGTTTCAGGAAAGATGTTTCTTCACAGACGATACGGTGATGACGATTGCAGTAGCAGAGGCCGTGATGAACGGCGGCAGCGATGAAGATTTTATCGCCGCCATGAAAAAGTATGGCAGAATGTACCCAAACGCAGGGTATGGCGGGCGTTTCGGCGGCTGGATATTCTCGGATGACAACAAACCGTACAACTCATGGGGAAACGGAGCGGCCATGCGCGTTTCTCCCTGCGGGTGGGCGATGAACTGCGGTTTTACTGCCAGAACTGGAATA
>CAYNOE010000356.1:0-1262 GCA_964398745.1 uncultured Lachnobacterium sp. | reverse complement strand
ATATGGCCGTCGAATGGGCAGGACATGGCAAAGAGATCCGCCGCTGTAACACACAATCACCCGGAGGGAATCAAGGGCGCTGCGGCTGTTGCCGACGCCATCTTCATTTGCCGCCTATATTCCGGTAAATTCTATGGGGATTATGACACTCAGCCCATGATCCCGACGATTGCAGACTGCAAAAAGATGGTGTGTGAGCATACTGAAAGCGAATACGGCTATGATCTCTCCAAGACGCTGGATGAGATACGGCCTGCATATCGCTTTAATGAGAGCTGCCAGGACACTGTGCCGCAGGCCGTAACTGCATTTCTGGAGAGTGCCGATTTTGAGGACGCAATACGCAATGCGATTTCTCTCGGCGGGGACAGCGACACGCTGGCGGCTATCACTGGCAGCATAGCGGAAGCAGCATATGGCATCCCGCAATGGATCATCGACAAGGCGTGGACTTATCTTGATGAACCGCTCAAAGATGTTTGCCGCCGTTGGCATGAAGCTATGAAGGGCTGGAAAGCCGGTAACTGAAATGTGTTCACTGCGAGGTTAAGCGATATGAGATGGGATTATGACTTCAAGTTGGAATATAATCGTCCGGCAGCGCAAGGCAAATATTCGAGAGAGGATATGGTAGCAGAACAGAGCAATGTTCGCCGCTTCTTGATTTATCGAGAATTGGGCGGCAACTTCGACCCGGATTCTTGCCCTCTGACAAAGAAAATCTATGGCGAGCTGTGGGGGTGGAAAGATGATTCCCGCTGGTTTCAGGAAATTCCGGTTGGAGGCAAGCTCTTGGTTTTGGGCATGGAAACCGTAAACTCCTTTGCAACATCGCTCTTTCATGTGTTCAAATTGGCTGGGCTTCCGCGCATAACGGCCAAAGACTATACATCAAGCGTAGAAAAAACCATCAGGGCTGCTATCGGAGCCGAGGCATACATGGAACTTGAACGATTCGCTTTGCTGACACACACGATGGGAAATTTCACGCTGATTCCTAAATCCATATCTCCCTATACGGATGGCGGGCAGTCCTTTAATCAGGCGCGCGGTTTTCAAGGCGGTCATGGAACATATGACTTCTTTGATTTGGGTCTGAAGCTCATCGAAAAGCACTCCGCACAAAATTCAATTAACTTGGAAGATTACGCTCAAACCTTTTTGTTGGAGGATTATTACTCCAATGGCGCTATTGTTCCACTTTGTGATAGCCATATCGCTTGGCTTTCAGGATGTGAAACGGCTGACAACGCCTTGCCGGG
>CAYNOE010000355.1:0-3191 GCA_964398745.1 uncultured Lachnobacterium sp. | reverse complement strand
CCTTGGAAGAGGCGAAGGCGGAGATTAAGCAGGTGATTGAAGGCGTAAACTGTGCGAAGGCCGCCATGGCGCTGGCGAATAAATATCATGTGACAATGCCGATTGTCGAACAGATTAATGAAATTCTTTTTGAAAATAAATCGGCCACACAGGCGGTCAAGGACCTTCTCGTAAGGGATAAGGTAATGGAGTATACAAGCCTTACCTGGTAATTATTTTGCAAAAATTGCAACATTTTTTAATCCAAATTCGTTATATATGTGAAAGAAGGATTTAAATCAGTATATTGCGAAGGAGGTTTCTTATGAATCATTTGTGTAAGAAAGCATTGGTATTTGTCCTGGCCGTTTCTGTCTTTTGGCAGTCTTTGCCTGTATATGCAGAATATCCGAAAAAATATACGGATAGTTTGTATTACAAAATGGATAGAAAGGAATTTATTAAAAATGGGATTTTCGGGGAAAGCAAAGATTGGATAGAATCCGGAAATTTCTATTATGAAATCATTAATTCGGGATAGGGAAAGCTGCAAAAACAATATATTACCATACGAAGGGTAAAAGAAGCTGCTGTAAAAAACGGAGTTCTGACTATTCCGGCAACAGTGGATAATTATCCGGTTCTTGGCGTGGGCGCTTTTGGCTCTGAACCAGACCCGTATATTCCTCCGGAGCATTTTTTGACAGTGGAAAAATTTCGGAACTTTCATTTCCGAAGGGGGTAATGGCAGGGAAATTTGTGTTTTCTCATGAGCTTTTGCTGGATAAAGTGACATTTTATTCTGATGGTTCTTTAGATTGCCAGTTTTGTAAAAATCCGCTGGCGGGGAATACGACGGAGGCGTATGTCTATTATAATGAAAAAAATCCGGAATATTTTTTGACTGGATATTTAAAAAAATTGTATGTAGACCCCCAGATTTCCACTTTAAACATAAAGTTGCAGTGGGAGAGTGAAGTACCCTATAATGGCAGCATAAAAGAATTAGTCATGAATGGGAAAAATACAAAATTAAGTATGAATAAAGACATTCCTTATTTCATTAAGAAAACGGGAAAAGCCCAGACGGTGAAAGCAAAGAAAAAAAATGGCCATTACAGGGCGAACTGGAAAAAGGTAAAAACAAAAATTGAACGTCATATGGATTATAATAACTGGAAGGGAAAACTTCTAAAAAAAGCAGTACAGACAAAATATAAAGTTTATGGCTGCGAAAAGAGATCCGGTAAATACCGTATTCTTTGTACAACAACAAAGAATACGGTTCAGTCTAAGTACAAATATATTAAAGCCGTTCCTGTTAAGGAGTGGGATTAAAATTTTGCATCTCAAGGATTAGTTCTGCAAGCCGGCAGTTTTCCTCTTCAAGGACAAGTGCGTTTTCAAGCAGTTTTATTTGTTCCCTGCGATGTTTTGGCATAGATACCCCAAATGCATTTATCGTATTGTATGAAATTTTACATGTGGACGAGCGGTGTTTGGCACGGAAGGCAGAAAAAGAATCCGAAATGAATAAAAAGTTTTCTGCTATTTTTTCCAGATGCTCACGTTTCTTTCCTGTCAACAGAGAAATATTCTCATGCAGATAGGAAGCCGCTGCACGGCGTGCATCTATGAGGCTGCACAGCATAGCGTCATTTACGCAGAGGCGTCTCAGGACATTTTCCCTGTCTGTCTCAAGCTGAAAATCCATTTCTTTTGTTAGACCCTTTATCCATGCCTCATAGGCTTCCCTTCCCTGATAATAACCGCGGCACTCTTTGGCATGGAAGGAGTCAACAAGTATGGTGAGGGATTTTTTCAGAATGTCCGACGGGGATGGCGTGTCTATTTTGTTTTCGGATTGTTTTTCGCCAAAGTGAAGGATTAAAAAGGGCCAGAAATCATTATAGAGGTATCCCCCGTTCTCCTCAAAAACCATCTGTCTGTCCCCCGGGTTTTGTTCCTCTCCCCGCTCCAGAGCGTCAAGGATTTCTTTATCAAAATAGGTACGGCATAAAAAGTGATTGCCATTATCCGAATATCCGGTGATAACACCCCATTCAGGGGCAACCCGCAGATTGATGGCAAGAACCGGTTTTCCGTTTTGAATGTCCTCCATGATTGCCTGACGTTCTTCCTTTCTATCCTGTTTTTCCAGCCGTTCTGCCATACGGAAAGAATAGCCGATGGCATCAAACAGCGGTGTGGTATAATCAAAGGATACAAGGGCATCTGTGCAGCTGTAATCCCAGATATCCGTAAAACATACCCGGTAGCATGCGCCGCTCATCCCCATAATCTGGGAATATGTGTAGGTTTCGCCCATGTAATTCAGTGCGGCATAGACTGAACCGGCCCACGGGCATTCTACGAATTCTTCCTCCCAGACCAGCCTTTTTATGTTTTTCAGGATGCATTTTGAGTAGTCCCGGAGTGCTAGCTGTGTACGATTTTTTTCATAATACAGGGTGTCATTTTCCGGACAGGCGATGACGTGGATTCCGTCAGCATTTTGATAAATTACGGTCAGATATTCCATGTCATCGCTGGCCGTGCTGCTGGGGAAGGATTCATGGTTGACCGCTATTTTATCCCATTTGAAATATTCGTAATGTTTCATCTTCTGCATGGCAGAAAAATGCTCTTTTTCATTTCCATAAAAAGCGTCAATAATCTGAAACGCCTTGTCATCAGGAAAGCCTGTACTGTTTTTATCCAAAATCAGATTTTCATTTTGTCTTGCAAAAGAGTAGTAGATTCCCTTCGATGTCTGGAATTTTACCGTTAAAATTTTCAGGCGCTCGCTTTCGATAGAAGCGCCAATATACGGTGTATTAACATAAATGTCAAGGGTATTGTCATTTGCCCTGTCGTTTAGAAAGCGCGTTATAGGAATGTGTATCTGTCCATCTGTATAGACTGCCTCAAGGATAAATAATTCCCTGGGCTCCAGCAGGCTGTCGATGCTGCAGCCGAGTGCTCCGGCAAGTTCGGGAAGGATAGAAGTTTCCGGCAGGCACTTGGCGTTCTCCCATTTTGATATGGCCTGTGGGCTCACCCCCAGCCGCTCTGCCAGTTTTTCTCCCGTATATCCCTGTTCTTTGCGCAGGGATGCAATTCGTTTTCCAACTTTTTGTAAATCAGTCATATTGTTACCTCCAACAGATTGTTTTCAGCGCTGTAATCATATTATAGGTAAGCCGGATTTG
>CAYNOE010000354.1:0-3194 GCA_964398745.1 uncultured Lachnobacterium sp. | reverse complement strand
AGAAGATATAAAAAATATAATTTGTACAGATGAGCAGGAATTTATAGACGATGCAAAGGAAAAAAGTGATAAAAATATTGAAGAAATGGAAAATTTATATGGCAGTACACTTGAAAAAGAATGGAAAGGCAAAATAACCAGAGAAAGAAAATATTCCATCTATCTAAAATACAATGGAAAATGTATGGTGTGCGGCAATGAGCTTATGTTCTTGACAGATGCGCCCAAAAGACATCATTTTACTGTTGACCATTATATGCCTAAATGTCAAGGCGGCGAAAACTCTTCAAAGAATTGCATAGCGATGTGTGAACGTTGTAACAACTTGAAGGATGATATTTTGCCAGATTTATTTGAAAATCAATTTAAAAGTGCAATGGCAGAAGGCATTTTAGAAAATTCAGAATATCAAAATATACTCTTGAGGAAAATTTTAAAATCCAAGTTTGTGCATCTGATGGCTGGTATAAAGGCAGTTTTTTTATAAAAAAGGATGGATGAAAAAATAGTCAGCGGAAGGAGAATTACTATGGTAGCAATAACTACACATGCACAGCGGCGATTAAAAGAACGTGCTGGAATGAATAAAAATACTGCTAGAAAAGTGGCAGAAAGAGCATATTGTACTGGCATTTCCTTTGATAATGCCAGTTCTGATATCAGACAATACATTTCAAAAGTTTATATGAGTCATGATAAGATTGCAAATAATATTTGGATATATGGAAACATAGTGTACATATTTGATAATCGGACACTTATTACAGTTTTTCAGATGCCACAAGAATTAGTAAAACAAATAGAAGATTATGCAGAGTCGATTGATGCAGCTGGCGACCAAGCATACAAAGATTATGTTGCCGAACAAAATAATAAAGAAAATAAGCGGAAAATGGATAGTGCTACTGCTCTTGATTATGCAAGAAAATGTTTTTCTCGTACAAAATACAAACCATATAAGTTTTCGTTTAAATGCAACCATATAGAGGAATATATTCAGCTGAGTTTTGTTGTGCCTAAATCTGCACAAAAATATGGAAGCCTTTTTCGGAAAATAGAATTAAAAACAGGATATAAAGTCATTATAAATCAGCATATGAATACTGCATTATTTGAAAAAGAGATATCAACGCAACTTAGGAAATATGGGATAAATCTTGTAAAGCCAATATCTTATTACAATGATACTGCAATAGTATATATTTCAGACTATACCCCTATTTGTGACATTATTAAAAAACGAATAGAGGAACAATGTGAAATAACTCTTGATTATAAATTGCCAAAGGGAAGGAGATGAGGACAATGTACTTTGACAGCAGCTAAAAGGAATGTAAATATAGACAAGATACTTTGCAACGCTTTGATTTAATGGAGGATAATAAAACATGGAAATATTAAAAAAAATAATGAAATCAGAATTAACTCATTGGTTAGTATTTTTTGTAGTGATTTTCTTACATAAGCATATAAATAATCAAGCATCTATTATTATTGTGATTTTATGGCTCGCTTATGAATGTTATAGATTGAAAAAGAGAATCACTGGTGAAGGAATAGATGTTGAAATATCTATTGATACGGAAGTAACGGAGGAAGAATAAGAGAAATGGGGGTGTAGACATACTTTGCTATGCCCCCCTTATAACAAGAATATGTACACCTGGAAGGCGGTGAGAAAAATTGTATGTAATCAACAGGACAGATATAACTATATTACAGATACTTGAAAGCCAGTCAGCGGATAATGCGGCATTTGGGATAACGATTGCTGAAATTACGAGCGAACTACAAGCGATAGGCAATAAGTCACGAATGACAATATATCGGCGGCTGAAAAGATTAACAGAATCCGGATATGCTGCAAAAGGTGTATTGGAAAATCATGCTGATACATTTTATTTAACGGATAAGGGCACAAGAGCTTTGAAAGGAGAATTTGAATTATGAATATAAAGAGGAAAATATTGATAATTGGTTTAGGAAATTGCGGTTGTAAGATTGCAAAGTTATTTGATGAGCTGGGATATTCAACCATGTATGCGAATGGCAGTGAGCAGGATTTAAAGGTGCTGGGGAACTGTAAAAACATATACAAGCTGGAAGGCTATGATGGATTCGGCGGTCATAGGGAGAAAGCAATGGATTGTTTATGTGCGAATGTGGCATTTACGGATGCACTGGAAAAAATTGAACATGAAATTGTTGTGTTGATTTATGCGGCTGGCGGTTCGACTGGCAGCGGATTATCGTGCAATGTGGCGCAATACATATCAGATGTATATAAGTGAAAATGAAGCCATTAACAAACACAAAAACGCATATCAAGCAATACAGGAACTTATGAGCCTTGAAGGCATAGGTGCAACCTTTTTCCTGGACAACAATTCATGTGAAAATAACGATTTACAATGGATAAATAGGAGTTTTGCCGGATTATTTAACGCTTTTCTGACAGATGATTCATGGGGTGAGCCTAATAATTTCGATGAGTCGGAACGCATGGAAATGTTAGCGGAACCAGGCGCAATGATTATCAGTTTGTCAAAAGATGCTATAGGAAAATTGCTTGAGGGAAATATTTTTGCACCATTGCAGAAAGATAAAATTTGTGGCAATTTGGGAATAATTCATGCAGGAAAAAATGATGTTGACATTGATATTCTGATTGCAGAACTTGGAAAACCGCTTAATATTTCTGAAGGATGGGGTGGAAAAGGAACTTTGATTGCTGCATCTGGCTTATCATTTCCAATTGACCATATAACTAGGTTAGGAGAACTTGCGGTTGAGGGACAGAAAGAACGACAGCGCAATGTAGAAGCTGCTATGGGTCAATCCCTTCCTGTATTGGATTTTGCAGCAGTTGAAAGACCTATAAAAAGAAGCACAAGTGAAAAGAAATTGACTGGACGTGAAGCATTGCTGGCTATGAGAGCTAAAAGGAAAAATTTAAAATGAAACGTCAAGTATTTGTCATGTATCTGTCATTGCAATGTAAAGTAAGTTTCCGATATATGTCATGAGGAAGGAGATGTAAAAAACATCTCTTTTCTCAAATCTAAAACCAAGACAATACAACTATTGCTTGCAATTACACTAATTCAAGTGTATAATAAATGGAATAAAGTGCAGATTAAGGAGATTTTTTGTATGATATATTATGGAAAATTATTTGATTTGATGAAAAGTAA
>CAYNOE010000353.1:0-3203 GCA_964398745.1 uncultured Lachnobacterium sp. | reverse complement strand
TAACAAAGTATTTTGCGGTTCCATCTTCATCATAAATATCATAAGAATCCGTCCACGAAAACACTCTCTGTTTAATGAGCAGTTTCATTACACATAGTCTCCTCTCCTAACTATCTGTAATTATACCATGACGGTTTTCGCTTGTAAACATCGCTCTTATCTTCAAAAAGTCTGAACCTACGGCTCCTGCAAAAAATGAAGCGTAACTGTAGTCCCTTTCCCCTCTTCACTTTTCAGACCGATTTTTGCATTATGGTATATTGCGCCATGCTTTACAATTGCAAGACCGAGTCCGGTTCCGCCAACCTTTTTGGAATGGCTTTTATCCACTCTGTAAAACCGTTCAAACACGCGGTCCTGGTGTGCGGCAGGAATCCCGATTCCGGTATCCCTTACAAGAATATCCACCCCGCTTTTTTTCTGGTTAATAAGCACATCCACTGTTCCATTTTCTTTGTTATATTTCACCGCGTTGTCGCAAAGATTAAAAAGCATTTCATCCAGAATTTTTGCTACACCGGTAATGACTGCGGATTCTCCGGTCAGACTAAAGGTAATTCCCTTTTTGTCCGCCTCATGTTCCAGACGTTTTATAATCTGCTCCGCCAGTTCATAGACATCTACTTCCTCACTTGCATACGGAATACTTTTCCCATCCAGCTCAGAGATTTTAATAATATCGCTGACCAGCGAAATCAGTCTCTGCGCCTCCTCATAAATCGAGCTGGAAAAATCAATAATATTTTCCTTTGCCACATCCCCTTCCTTCATCAGCTCCGCAAAACCGGAAATGGAAGTAAGCGGGGTTTTCAGTTCATGGGAAACATTTGCGGTAAATTCACGGCGGAGAGTTTCCCTTTTTTCGCGTTCCGTTATATCAAGGATAAGAATTACTGCACCGATAACAGTTTTATCTTCATAAACCGGATTTGCAATCAGACTGTAGCTTTTGGTATCCCGTACCATAACACTTTCTGCTTTCACTCCGGAAAGCACATCTGAAACCAGCTTTCTGAAATTCTTTTCACGGCACAACGCAAGTACGCTGCCATCCGCCGGCGGAGTAATTCCCAAAAGATAAAGCGCAGCGGAATTATAAGTTAAAATTCCTGCATCTTTATCAATCGTCAAAAAGCCTTCACTCATATTTTCGGTAATCAGATTAAATTCCGCCTGTTTTTTTTGTGCGTCTGCAAGCTGGTTTCCAATCGTCTGTTTCTGCTCCGAAATTTTTTTAAGTAACGGCGTCAATTCTTCATATGTGTCATTATTTTCCGGATATTCCAAATCCAGCCTGTTTATCGGTTCAATAATCGCTTTTGATACCCTTGACGAAAGCACCAGTGTCAAAATCAGCGCAACACACATAATAACCAGAACCGGCTGCGTAATTCCCAGAAGAATGGTTATGACCGTATACTGGGTTGTCGAAACCCTAAGAATATTTTCATCGGAAAGACGCAGGGCATAATTTACTGTTTTTTCTGTTAAGGTAGTGGAATAGCGGATGCTCATTCCTTTCCCTTTTTCCATGGCTTCACTGATTTCTTCCCGCTTTGCATGGTTATCCATTTTTTCTGCATCTGTCTTACTGTCATACAGTACTTTCCCGTCTTTTCTGACAAGCGTTACACGGTTATTTCCGTTTTCAAATCCGTCAAAAAAACGGATGCCCTCGTTTTCAACCGCGCGCGCCAGATACCCTGCTTCATTTGCAAGTTCCGACTGCAGCTGCTTTTCGAACAAATGGAATAAAATTCCAATAATCAGTACAATGGTAGCTACCAGGACCAGAAAAACAGTAAAAAGGGAAGAACGGAAAATCTTCTTATTCATCATCCGCACCTCCTAGCCTGTATCCGATATTTTTAACCGTTTTTATCATTTTTCCTGCACTGCCCAGCTTCACCCTGAGCTTTCTTATATGGACATCGAGCGTTCTGGATTCAGAGTAATATTCCCCCCATACCTTTGACAGAAGCGTATCGCGCTCCACCACGTTTCCGTCTGCTTCCAACAGAGTTAAAAGCAGCATATATTCTTTATAGGAAAGCGATACCGGTTCTTTGGAAACTGTAATGATATGCTTTGCAGGATCAACATATAATTCACCATTTTCGTAAATTTTTCCCTCCCGCACCCTGCCATAACGGCGGAGAACTGCCTTTACCCTTGAAATCAGTTCCATTGTTCCAAACGGTTTTGCAACATAATCATCCGCACCCATATCCACTCCTGTCACCTTATCATATTCACTGCCCTTTGCCGTCAGCATAATGACAGGAACCGCTTCTGTTTTTGCACTTTTCTTTAGTTTTTCCAGAATAGACAAACCATCTTCCTCCGGCAGCATGATATCCAGCAAAACCAGTTCCGGAAGCATCTGCCCCAGTTCCTGCCAGAATTCCTTCGGAGCTGCAAATCCCTTAACCTCATATCCGTCCTTTGTCAGGGCATAGCTTACCAGCTTTCTGATATTATCATCATCCTCTACCAGATAAATCATACATTTTCCTCCCTGCCATGCGACTGTTTTATATGTTTTCCCGTAATGGAATAAATCACCCATTCGGCAATATTTTCCGCATGGTCACCAATCCGTTCAAAATATTTTGCAATCATTAAAAGATCAATCAGCGCCTCCGCATTACTGCGCTGTTCTGCAACTGATTGTATCAGTTCATCTTTTACCTTGTCAAATAATTCGTCCACAAGATCGTCATGTTCCATCACCATATATGCAATCTTCATATCCATTTTTACAAAAGATTCAATACTCTCGGAAACCATCTTTATGGTGGCATCCGCCATATCCCTTATATGGGTTTCGCTCATGGTTTTCCCTTTTACAACGTATGGCGCGATTTCAACAATATCAGATGCCTGGTCGCCAATCCGCTCCATATCGGAAATCATTTTAAGCGCGGCAGAAACTACACGCAGATCCTTTGCCACAGGCTGCTGCTGCAAAAGAAGCTTAATACAAAGCGACTCTATATCACGCTCCTTTTCATCAATCTGTTTATCGGCATTCAGGCAGTCGTTCCTGCTTTTTTCATCACTGTCTGTCAGATATTTTACGGCATTGGTAATTGCTTCCTCACACAATGCCCCCATGGTAATCAGTTCCGTATTCAGTTGTGAAAGCTGTCTGTCAAACTTGTTACGCATTATCCAAACCTCCCTGTAATATAATCCTCTGT
>CAYNOE010000352.1:0-3212 GCA_964398745.1 uncultured Lachnobacterium sp. | reverse complement strand
AGAAAGCTATAGATTTGAACGTAGCGAATGCTTCATATCCGCTGTTACCGATAAGGTTTTTCAGAATATCGACGACTAGCAGAACAGGTCACTTAATAATATCTATCCTGTGCTTTTCATAAATGTAACACGCTTTTCTGTAAAAGAGGATAACAGGATAAAGAAACTGGAGCAAGGTATATGGTGAATTTTCCATCTGGTATGAGGGCAGAATTCCTTTGCAGAAAGAATTCAGATATATCTAAAAAATCCAATTTAAAAGATATCTTTTGAAGGAATATGAATCTATTCCAAAGTTTGTGTAAATCTCTAAACTATAGTAGCAAATTCACGGTTTTCTATATCTATATATAATTTTGCTGCATACATAATACCTTCGCCCCCTTGGAATCACCATATCTTTAAAATTTCACTTCTATCACTCACTGCAAAATATAATTCTAATATACGAAATTTGAGTCATATATTAAAAATGGCTCTTAATAACTCATAAATTTGTGCACGCTCTTCCTTTTTTGTTCCTCCAGCCACAGCCGCAAGCTGACACCAATGCCACAATCTGTTTTCATGAATACTCAAATGTCCCCAATATTCTTTTAACACGGTTTCATCAGTTGCCAGCAAAGTTTCAATTATTAGCTCTTTATATTTATCTATACGCCCAAAAGCAGCAGGCATGTTGCTAAACACTCCTTTTGCCGTGACAATATCAACACGCCCACCCGCAGAAAACTGGTCACGAATATTCGTATTGATGATGCCACAATTAGTGGCTAACCATAATGCATAACGTTGATACTTTTTCGTGTTGCTGCGTCCTAATATTTCAGGGAACAATGCATAGCCTTGCACTGTATAAAAGTTCTTTTCGTCTGGCGTAAGCGCACTCCACAATTTAACGGTTGGGGGAGCAACCGTCTCCTCAACATTGCTATCTGCCCACCAAAGGCTTTCGCCCGGTTTTAGCTGCTGTTTATAATAACGGGAAACAGGGGCAACAGGATTGTCCATTTTGCGTAACTCATCATATGGGATACCCATTTTATCAAAAATGGTTTCCTTTTCCCCAAGTTCCATATCAATTTGATATCGGGGATAATGGGTTACAGATATCCCTGAAAGGCATTCTTCATACGGTCTGCTTTTAAACGCAATAGGATTGCCCAACTTGCCAAAGGTGAGAAATATGCGTTCAACATTCTGGTCACGGGTTGACTCCAATATGCTGCTACCTATCGATTTCCAATGATTTTTATTTGTGCTTTTCACTTCCACGCCATAAAACCCGTTTGCAACGATATCGGGAAATGAAGCCCCCGACACTAATTGGATCGTTCCTTCAAACGGAGTATGCACAGCACACCTTGTAAGTGCATCGAATACATCTTCCTCTAATTTAGTTCCATTGCGCCCTTTGTAATAATCTTCCCGGCCAATGGATTCCGAATTAAGGATATCATCCGTTTTAGCCATCAGCCGCTTAAATTCGTCTAATGGGGGCTTTCCGTTCTCAGAAATTATCACTGTGTTCACCTCCGAAATACTTGCTCCAAAGTGTTTCTATGCGTTTTGCAATATGGAATCCCAAAAGGGGAGGAACTGCGTTGCCAATGAGCTTATATGCCTCCGAAGCGGACACAGAAAGATTCTTCGTGCTATCTTTGAAGACAAAGTCATAACTGTCAGGGAATGTCTGGATGCGGGCACACTCGCGTACCGTTAATCGTCGCTCTCCCTTTCCGCTGTTAAGTTCATCCCTATACATCCCGCCGTGTTCAACACTCAAACGACGAAACTCAATATTGCCGTGATGCTCCGCCCTTATGGTCGGACCTATGCCATCTAATTTGATCTCTGTTTGCCCCTGGCAATGCTTCCCCATATATTTTGCCCTAGAATACTTTTGTTGGGAAATATCAGATGCCTCACTCGGCTCGGCCAGCCCGACAAAAGCCTGCCTCAAAGTTACGGATGGCAATAAGTCTTTTCCTTCACTATTATATGTATGTGTTACGGGAGGGTATGGATCATATTCTGCGGGAATCACTGGCATAGAAAGTGCTGCAAGCGCATCTTTAGTAAGTGCAGATTTCTTAAACCCAAAGAAAATAACCCTTTCCCTTGATTGAGGGATGCCATAATCAGCAGTATGCAGCACCCTCGCCGGCACAACAAGATATCCATTTCCTCCAATGGTGCTAAAATCATGCTCGATTATTTCTTTAACGTCGCCAAGATTAACCAGCCCCTTAACATTTTCTGCAATAAACATTTTAGGCTGCGTGATCGATACCACTTCGCGCATCCAAATATACAGTTGCCCCCGGCTCTCTGCGCTTGGTGTATCATTATCAATAATCTTTTTCCCGTTATGGCTTTTATTAGAACCAAAGCCCAAGCGCTTTCCAGCAATAGAAAAATCCTGGCAAGGAAAGCCTCCGGTAACAATGCCTATATTTTCTGGAAAAACTGAACGGTCATGCTCTTTATGTGATTTTACAAGATTGACAATGCTATCCAAACAATATATGGAATCACATAATCCCTTTTTGGTAAAATAATTTATCCATGCAGCCCTTGCATCCTCTTTTATATCATTGGCGAAAACTGTGTGAAACCTATTCTTGGGAAGCTTCACCCAATCATTTCCAACTGACACAACTTCCCACTCAGGGTTTACTTTTGTGTTGACAGAAGCAGATAAAACTTCAAAATCCCCTTCTATGCCCAGATCCATGCCGCCACACCCCGAAAACAACGAAAGAACATTTATATCCGATTTTCTTATGGCATTCTTTGAAATCCCCGTTTGATAGTCTGGTTTTTGTGCTGATACTGGAATTAACCATACCCCGCTTTCTTTCATTGCACCTTCTACTTGTCCATCATCGCACAATACTTGAACCTTCCAAGGTGCTGTATTCCATTTTTTGGCTGCCATTTGAACATCAATAAATTCTCGCATATATGTCTCCCCTTTAAATTATATCTTATGAACCGTCCAGTTACAACTCTGACGCATCATGTTCTCTCAAGCAAAATTCTTCATTAATCTTTGTGACCACAAGAACCATTATCTTAATAATCCATGACCTGTATTGTCCATCTTCAGAATACATATAGTAAATCATAAACTCCATAAAATATTACCCCACGAGAACCAGGATGCATATCGCCAGTAATATCCTGCAATAATTACTGTCCTTATCCAA
>CAYNOE010000351.1:0-3223 GCA_964398745.1 uncultured Lachnobacterium sp. | reverse complement strand
TGTGTGACGGTAAGATGCCTTATAGGTACGGTTCAGGCGCTCGATCATCTGTTTGGAGAAGGCTTTCAAATGCAGCTTTATCAGAGGATCGGGGAACATTTAAAATCAACCACCCATTCTCCCCACTGTACGGAAAAGAATACCGGTTAATTGAACGGCGTACCTGTTGGGGGGAAGACAGACTTCTTTGTTTCGATGAAAATGGGGCTTCCTGCCTGATCCACACATCATGGACGGACTACCTTCCTGCGGATCCTTTTATTGCTGTTTCAGATGGACGGGCTGATTTCCGTTTTTCTGACCTTGTAGAATTAAAGATGTTCCTGTGTTCGTTAGATGACGAATTGTCAACTTAATTATGTTGATATGTCAGGATAATTATGTCGGTATGTTCTAATATATATGATTTCTATTAGTTTTATAATGGATGTTTGAAATATTTATATTGACATCCGAATAGATGTGTGACATAATTATCTTGACGGGAGGGATAGGAAAATGAGCAAAACAGATATCCTTAAAGAAAACGGGACTTATAATCCCAGGCATGGAAAGGTTACAGCTGCCTGCTTTCAGACAGGTGTGTTTTTTGACAGCAAAGATCTGATCCAGGTGAAATACGAACTTCTCCGGAGCGTTGCATCAGGAGAATGCAGTATTACACAGGCTTCCGCGCTGTTTGGAATGTCCAGGGAGTCTATTTATAAAAATAAAGCTGCGTATGATGCGGGCGGCCTGCAGGCACTCATCCCAAAAAAAACAGGGCCGAAAGGAGCCCGCAAGCTGACAGAGCAGGGGCGGTCCTTCCTGGATGCTTATGCGGCAGAGAACCCTTCTGCTTCTGCTGCAGAAATGAACGCAAGAATGCATGAGCAGACGGGGATTTCTGTGCATAACCGTACTGTGGAGAGATATCTTTCAAAAAAACGTCAGGGCAGCCGGTAAACACGGCTGCCTTTTCCGTATCGGAGGAAGATACTGCCGCATATGAGCGGTGCCGGGATATGTTTTGCGACGGCCCCAAGCGGCCCGCTGGAGATGCGCCTTCCACAAAAGGCATTGCAGTCCTTCTGCAGGAGGGGCTCCTTGCATGGTTAAAATACAGGAACGGTCCGGAGCCTGCCGCCGGCATAGAAACAGGATGCCATTCCAGACGGCAGGAAAGCATGGATTTTCCGGAAGAGGAACTTGTGATTCTTTTTGCAACGATGATGGGAGGGAACTTGTATGAACCAGAATTCTAAAATCATGGGCAGGCATCTGTCCAGAACCGCGTACCTGTACATCAGGCAGTCGACCCTTCGGCAGGTACAGGAAAATACGGAAAGCACGCTCCGCCAGTATGCACTCCGTGAGAAACTCCTTTCCCTTGGATGGGACAATTCCCGGATTGAAGTGGTTGACCGTGACCTGGGCCATTCCGGCAAAAGTGCTGAAAACCGGGATGGATTTAAAGAACTGGTTGCAAATGTCGCAAATGGAATGGCGGGTGCAGTTGCCTGCATTGAAGCATCCCGTCTCTCCCGCAGTTCCAGTGACTGGGGGCGCCTGATCGAGTACTGTGCAATGACGGATACGTTGTTGATCGATGCTGACGGTATCTATAACCCGAACGATTTCAATGACCGGCTCTTGTTGGGGCTGAAAGGGACAATGAGTGAGGCGGAACTGCATTTTCTGCAGGAACGTATGCGGGGAGGGCTGATAAATAAGGCAAAAAGAGGGGAACTGCGCAAACCGCTCCCGATTGGATTCCTGTATGATGAATGCGGGAGGACCGTCAAGGACAGCGACACCCAGATACGTGAAGCAATCGGCCTGTTTTTCCAGACATTCCGTATTGTTGAGACAGCCCATGGCATGGTGGATTATTATAAGAAGAAAGGCTGCCAGTTTCCGCACAGGATCCATAAAGGGTTTCGAAAAGGCGAGGTCGTGTGGATGGACCTGACAAACAGCCGGGTGCTGGATATACTCCACAATCCGACATATGCAGGGGTATACCATTATGGGGAAAACCAGACCGTATGGACAAAAGACGGCAGGAAGAGCAGGCCCGCCAAACGGGAGGACTGGCATGTATTTCTGAAAGACCATCATGAAGGATATATCACTTATGAGGATTTTGAATTAAATGAGAGGATACTGGAAGGGAACAGGCAGGCATGGGGAAATGTGGACGGCAAAAAGACGCCGCCAAGGGAGGGAAGCGCACTGCTCCAGGGGATCGTGCTTTGCGGCAAATGCGGCAGACGGATGACATTAAGGTATAGGCAGCAACAAAAAGGGATACTAGTGCGCAATGTCCCGGTCTATGTATGCCAGAGGGAAAGCGTGGAGAACAATGCGGGGCTTTGGCAGCACATTTATGGCACAAACATTGATCAGTGGATATCCGATACCATAAAAGAGCGCCTTACACCAGAAGCCATCCGTATATCCACGGAGGTGCAGAAAGAGGTAAACCGCCGGAAAGATGATCAGAACCGGTATTTCCAGCTCCAGGTAGAAAAGGCCAGATATGAAGCGGATCTTGCAAGGCGCCGTTTCATGGGTGTAGACCCGGATAACCGTCTGGTCGCCCTGGAATTGGAATCAGCCTGGAACCTCCGGCTGTCCAGGCTTCAGGAGGCGGAAAAACGATATGAGGATGAGCTTAAGAGAAACCAGGTTCCACCTGTGGGAGAACTAGGGGCCCAGGTAGAAGGGCTGGCGGAGCGTTTCCATAAAATATGGGACTCACCGGCACTCAAACCGGAGGACAAAAAAAGGATCATCCGGTATCTCGTAGAAGATGTAACGCTGACAAAAAGAGAGGAAAACACGTTGATACAGATCCGATTTAAGGGAGGCAGTACAGAACAGATGGAAGTACCGAATGTCCTTCCGAATTACAAACTCTGGCAGACTTCCGATGGCATACTGGATTTCCTGAAAGAATACGGTACGGAATATACATACAAAGAACTTGCCGTAAAGCTGACTGCGCTTGGGTACAGAAAGGGAAAAGGCGGGGAATTCGATGGGAAAGGCGTTGCTTATGTTATGCGGGAATATAAGATTCCCACGAAAAAGGATAAATATCTGGCCATGGGGTACATCACAACGAAAGAGATGGCATCAAGGCTAGGGATAGATCCAGGAACTTTGCGGAAACGCATGGAGAAAGGAAATTATTATGGGGAGGTGGTCCGGGTAACAGATGGAGACTATTTATTTAAAC
>CAYNOE010000350.1:0-3234 GCA_964398745.1 uncultured Lachnobacterium sp. | reverse complement strand
ATTTATCAGGGGATTAAAATAATTAAAATTTGTGGTATGCGGTGGAAATAGTGCTTTCACCGCATATTTTTTCACAATTTAGACACAAATTGCAAACAAAACACAAACATTGGTTGTGCATCATGTAATATGCTTATAGGTGCGTCAAATTTGAAAAACAGGAGAGAAAAGGATGAATCTGCAACGGATGACAGGGTTTCCGAGTGGAAAAGGTATCGCTTTTGCGGGATTGTTTTGCTTTTTATGAACCAGGCACTGGCGGTGATTGTGGTTATTGTCGTGAAACAGAATAAAGGATTTGAATATGCCGGGTTTTTGATTTATGCAATGGCGCTCTATGCCTTTTATGCAGTCATAACATCCGTCATCAATGTGGTAAAGTTCAGAAAATATGGAAGCCCCGTGATGTCAGCCGCAAAAGTGATCAATCTGACGGCTGCATTAGTGTCCATGCTTTCTCTGGAAACAGCCATGTTAGCGCAGTTTGGTGAGGATGATGTTATATTCCGGCAGATTATGACCTCTGCTACTGGCGCAGGTGTCTGTGTCATTGTGTTGGGGATGGCGGTTTTTATGATTGCAAAATCCACAAAAGTGATAAACAATATAAATCAGGATGAAACGGCAGGAGGTAATGATTTATGATTAATATCCTTGTAGTAGAAGATGATAGAAAACTGAATCAGATTGTCTGCACCTATTTAAATGACAGTGGATTTCGGGCAAAAGGGTGTCTGTCTGCAAATGAGGCATATGAGGAAATGTATAATAATTTGTATGAGCTAATCATTTCAGATATTATGATGCCGGAAATTGATGGGTTTGAGTTTGCACAGACTGTCCGGGCGGTTAATAAAACAATTCCCATATTATTTATGTCAGCAAAAGATGATCTGCCATCGAAACAGAAAGGATTTCAGTTGGGAATTGATGACTACATGGTAAAGCCTGTTGAATTGGCTGAATTACTGCTGCGGGTTCGAGCACTTTTACGCAGGGCAAATATTGAAATGGAACGGAAAATAACCGTGGGAAATCTTGTATTGGATGCGGACGGTATGAGTGCGGAAATTGGCGGAGAAGAAATTGCTCTTACTACCAGAGAATTTAATATCATTTATAAGCTGCTTTCGTACCCGAAAAAGACGTTTTCCAGAGCGCAGCTTATGGATGAGTTTTGGGGCGTGGACAGCGATACCAGCCTGCGGGCGGTGGATGTTTATGTGACAAAGCTCCGGGATAAATTATCGGATTGTGACGGCTTTAAAATTGTAACCGTAAGGGGATTGGGATATAAGGCGGTGCTGCAATGAAAAAGATAAACCATGATAAATATGGTCGGATAAGTGAAAGCCGTTTTCCACCATCGCTTTTTATCGTTTATTTAGGGACGCTCCTTTTGATGTCCGGCATTCATACGGGGCTGCTTGTTTTTATGGATAAAGTGGGATGTAATGGAGTCATTCAGTCGGTTATTCCTATCCTGTATTGGGGTATGATTGCTGTGGGACTTACGTTGTTTGCAAGAAGGGAAATACGCAGGACTTATGAGAAACCAATGCATATGCTGGCGGAAGCTGCAGGGAGGGTTGCGGACGGTGATTTTTCCGTCTATGTTCCTACCCTTCATACTGCTGATAAACTGGATTATCTGGATCTTATGATTCTGGATTTTAATAAGATGGTGGAAGAATTGGGAAGCATTGAAACACTGAAAACAGATTTTGTTTCCAATGTGTCCCATGAGATGAAAACCCCGATTGCCATTATAAAAAATTATGCGGAACTGCTTCGGGCAGAACATATAGGGGAAGAACAGAGGAAAGAATACGCAAAATCTGTGGAAAATGCCGCAGCAAGGCTTTCCGACCTGGTCGGGAATATATTGAAGCTGAATAAGCTGGAAAACCAGAGGATTACGCCGGACATTGAAGTTTATGATGTGTGCAGGCAGTTGTGTGAATGTATCCTTCAGTTTGAAGAAGCATGGGATGAAAAAGAGATTGTGCTGGAAACGGAGATAGAGGATATAGCAATGATAAGGGCCGATGCAAGCCTTGTGGAACTGGTATGGAACAATCTGTTGTCCAACGCTATAAAGTTTACAGAGCCGGGAGGACGGGTGACTGTCAGCCAGACTTCGGATGAGAAGCAGATCAAAATCGCTATATCCGATACGGGGTGCGGCATGAGCCGGGAGAGCATGGAGCATATTTTTGATAAATTCTATCAGGGTGATACGTCCCACTCAAAGGAAGGAAACGGGCTTGGGCTTGCATTGGTACAGCGTGTATTGGAACTTATGGACGGAGAGATTCAGGTTGCCAGCGAGGAAGGGGAAGGGAGTACCTTTACCGTAGTATTGCCAGCGGCAGGCTTTGAATACTGTAGTGAAGGAGGATTGTAATGGAAGATACAGGCAGGCAAAGGAAAAATTTTGTGGGATATGAATATAAAGAAGTCATTGCAGAAAGCAGCCGCATTTCTTTTCTGCTGGATGGGTTTGAATGCTTTGGATGGGAACTGGATGAAAAACGGATAGAAAACAGAGGAAGTAAAAATCCGTCTTATCCGAAAAAGGAAGTCCTTCATCTGAAACGGAACCGCAAAATCATCAATAAAATGGAGCTTACAAGACTGCAAAGAAATTTTGAAGCGTGTGTAAAAGAAATAGAAGCATTAGAAAAATCCAAAACTTCCGTTGCAACGATCTATGCACTCGTGGTTGGTATCACAGGCACGGCATTTATGGCGGGTTCGGTATTTGCAGTGACTGCACAGCCGCCTTATATCATATTATCAATCTTTCTTGCAGTACCTGCATTTGCTGGCTGGACTATCCCTTATTTTCTTTATAGGAGAGTAGTGAGAAAGCAGACCAAGAAGCTCACACCGCTGATTGATCAAAAATATGATGAAATTTATGAGATATGTGAAAAAGGAAATAAGTTATTATATTGAAGAAGAAAATGGAAGAAGTACAGAACAAAAGTTCGATTTTGCTCTGTACTTTTTTTTGCTTATATGTTATAATGAAAAACCAAATGACATGAGTTTTGAGCGAACAGCCGCAGGCAGCAGCTTCAGAAACCAACGCTGATTATATCCCATAACAAAACGCTGACTGGCCAGCTTAACGGGGAATTCAGAAAATTGGGAGGAAAAACATAAGGATTGTCTGGGAATATATCTTATGGTGGAAAAAATAAACTGGAGATAGGGGACGTTTCCAAG